>JAEZFE010000252.1 GCA_023437865.1 Pseudomonadota bacterium
GTGATGTACGGGGCGGAGGACAGGCGCGCGCAGAACGCAGCCAGTTCCTGGGTGTCGGCGATCATCGGCATGGCCGATAGTGATACCGCAACCAACGGATTGCGGCAAGGGCGGGGGAGGGGGATTACCCTGGCCGCGCCTGAATTCGTGGCGGCAGGGGCGTTCAGCCGACCATGAAATCGCCGGGGTGCAGGTCCTGGGGCGCCACCGCCTTGAGTGTGACAGCTTCGTCCCCGTTGAAGATGAGGATGGTGTCGCCGTCCTCGGCCCGGGTGGTGGCGCTGGCCGGCAGCACCACCGTGTCGGTGCCGGGGGTGAAATCGAGGATGATGTCGCCATCCGTGCCGGCGAACCGGTCGGCCCCGGCGCCGCCCTCCATGCGGTCGACCCCGGCTCCTCCTTCCAGTAAGTCGTTGCCCGATTGGCCCCGCAACTCATCGGCGCCGTCGCCGCCTCGCAATATGTCGTTGCCGGCGCCGCCATAGACGATGTCGTCGCCGCCGCCGGCCTGCACCACGTCGCCAGCATCCGCAATTCCGCCCGAAACCAGGCGGAAGACGTCGCCGTCCTGGTCGGTGACGTAGAGGTTGCCGCGCGCGTCCTCACCGAAGGAGGTGGGGTTGTCGAGCCGTTCCGGGCCGCTGAAGGAGAGCAAATCGGTGCGCTCGGTGACGGTGTCGCCGTCCAGCGTCCATAGGCGGCTGGAGCCGAAATCGGCGAAAAAGTACTGCCCCTGCATGGCCTCGGCGGGGCCGCGATAGACATAGCCGCCAATGACGGCTTGGCCGACGCCGTGGCTGTAGGCGAATAACGAGGCGATCAGCGGCGAGGGCGGCTCGCCGACAGGGGGCGCGAACGGGGCGGGGCCCTCGAACAGGTTCCAGCCATAATTGGCCCCGCGTTCGCCCAGGTCGATCTCCTCCCAATTGTCCTGACCCACATCGCCGATCAGGAAATCGCCGGTGGCGTGATCGAAGCTGGCCCGCCACGGATTGCGCAAGCCCAGGGCCCAGACTTCATCGGCGCCCGGGCCGGCGGCGAACGGATTGTCGGCGGGGATGGCGTAGTCAAGAGCCGGATCGTTCGGGAAGCCATCGCCGCCGATATTGATCCGCACGATCTTGCCCAGCAGTGAGTCCAGGTTCTGGGCATTGCCGGAGGGGTCGCCCACACCGCCGCCATCGCCGGTTGCGGTGTAGAGCAGGCCGTCCGGCCCGAAGCCCAGCCAGCCGCCGTAATGATTGGTAAAGCCGCTGGGGCGGTCGACGGTCAGCAGACTGTCATTGCCGGGAAAGGCGCGCAGTTCGAGGTCGCCATCGGCGTTGGTCATGCTCACATAGAACAGGCCGTTGGCCGCGTGATCGGGGTGAAAGGCCAAGCCCAGCAGACCGCCTTCGCCTTCCGCCAGCACTTGGTTTCTGATGTCCAGGAAGGTTTCGACCGTCCCGTCCGTGAGGTCGACCTGCAGGATGCGTCCCGCCTTTTCGACCACGAACAGGCTGGAGACGTCGTCGGGCGGGGCGGTGGCGAACAGTGGGGCCTCCAGGCCGCTCGCCACCAGCTCGGCCCGAAGGGTCTCGGTGCCAGGACCCTGCGCCGCATAGGCATAGATCAAGTCGTTGGTGTCGCCGCCGGTCAGGTTGTCGGCGCCGTTGGTGCCTTGGATTTCGCGCGTTGTGGTCATGGCGTGCCTGCAAACACGCGGCTGCCGGCGAGGTTCCCCGGGGGCTACCGGCTAATGGCGCCTTGACGAAACGCCCCCCTTATGCCTTCTTCCCCGTTTCCGATTTTTCTCGCCCCCCCAGGGGCGCATCCGCCAGCGGAGATGGCTTTCATGCACGCTTACCGTACCCACACCTGCGGCCAGCTTCGGATCGAGGATGCCGGCAATACCGTGCGTCTCTCCGGCTGGGTCCATCGCAAGCGCGATCACGGCAACCTGCTGTTCGTCGACCTGCGCGATCATTACGGTCTGACCCAGTGCGTGCTCGACATCTCCAGCCCGGTTTTCCAGACCCTGGAGAAGGCCCGCCCCGAATCGGTCATCACCGTGACCGGCAAGGTGGTCAAGCGCTCGGCCGAGACCGTCAATTCCAAGCTCGCTACCGGCGCAATCGAGTTGCAGGTCGCCGAGATCGAAATCCAGTCCATCGCCGACGTGCTGCCCATGCAGGTGGCCGGCGACCAGGACTACCCCGAGGATATGCGCCTCAAGTACCGCTTCCTCGACCTGCGCCGGGAAGACGTGCACGCGAACATGATGCTGCGTTCGCAGGTCATCGCCTATCTGCGCAAGGCCATGCTGGACCAGGGCTTCACCGAGTTCCAGACCCCCATCCTGACCGCCTCGTCGCCGGAAGGTGCCCGCGACTACCTGGTGCCGTCGCGCCTGCATCCCGGCACCTTCTACGCGCTGCCGCAGGCGCCGCAGCAGTTCAAGCAGCTGCTGATGGTCGCCGGCTTCGACAAGTACTTCCAGATCGCGCCGTGCTTCCGTGACGAGGCCGGCCGCGCCGACCGCTCGCCCGGCGAGTTCTACCAGCTTGATTTCGAGATGAGCTACGTCACCCAGGAAGACGTGTTCGCCGCCATCGAGCCGGTGCTGGAAGGCGTGTTCAAGGAATTCGGCAAGGGCCGCGCCGTCACCCCGGCGCCGTTCCCGCGCATTCCCTATGCCGAGTCCATGCTGAAGTACGGCTCGGACAAGCCGGACCTGCGCAACCCCATCGTCATCGCCGATGTCACCGAGCCGTTCCGTGGTTCCGGCTTCGGCCTGTTCGCCAAGCTGGTGGACAAGGGCGCCGTGGTGCGTGCCATCCCGGCGCCGGGCGCCGCCAACCAGCCGCGTTCGTGGTTCGACAAGCTCAACGAATGGGCGCGTGAGAACGGCGCCGGTGGCCTGGGCTACATCCAGTTCGCCGCCGACGGCGCCAAGGGCCCGATCGCCAAGAACCTGGAGCCCGCGCGCATCGCCGCCATCAAGGAGGCCGCCAACCTGTCCGACGGCGACGCCGTGTTCTTCGCCTGCGACAAGGAGCTGCCGGCCGCCAAGTTCGCCGGCCTGGTCCGCACCAAGATCGGCAATGACCTCGATCTGCTGGAGAAGGACGTCTTCAAGTTCTGCTGGACCGTGGATTTCCCCATGTACGAGCTAAACGAGGAGACTGGCCAGATCGACTTCAGCCACAACCCGTTCTCGATGCCCCAGGGCGGCATGGAAGCGCTGGAGACCAAGGACCCGCTGACCATCAACGCCTATCAGTACGATATCGTCTGTAACGGCGTGGAGCTGTCTTCGGGCGCCATCCGTAACCACCGCGCGGACATCATGATCAAGGCCTTCGGCATCGCCGGCTACGGCCCGGAAGTGGTCGAGGAGAAGTTCGGCGGCATGCTCAACGCCTTCCGCTATGGCGCCCCGCCGCACGGCGGCTCGGCTCCGGGCGTGGACCGCATCGTCATGCTGCTGGCCGACCAGCCCAACATCCGCGAGGTCATCCTGTTCCCCATGAACCAGCAGGCCCAGGAC
>JAEZFE010000264.1 GCA_023437865.1 Pseudomonadota bacterium
CGCCTGTGGTGGCTTCGGCATTGGCGGGCAACGAGCAGGCGACCCGCCAGGTGAACGAGCTGCTGGTGGATCTGGTGGCTGCCGCCGAACTGACCGATCTTTATGTGATGGACCCTTCGGGGCGCACTATCGCGTCCAGCAACCCCACCTTCCGCGGCCGCGACTTCAGTTTTCGCCGCTACTTCGCCGAGGCCCATGCCGGACGGGTCGGGCATGAATTCGCGCTGGGATCCACCTCGCAGGTGCCGGGTTACTACGTCTCCCAGCCGGTTGCGGGCGGCGGCGCGGTCGTGGGCAAGGTCGAGCTGACCCGGCTGGAGGCCTTGTGGGCCGATAACCCGGAGCGTCTGCTGCTAGCCGACCGGGACGGCAAGATCATGTTGACCGACAGCCGCGCTCTTCGCTTTCAACCCATGCCCGAGCCCGACGAGGAAGGGCGCATCCGGCTGGATGGCCATTCGTATCTGGTGCGCTCCTTTGATCTCGCCGCCGGCCAGTGGCACGCAGCCATCCTGCTGCCCACCAGGCAAGTGGCGGCGCGGCGCGGCGCCTGGGGTGTGGTGGGCGGTGCGGGCATGCTGGCGGCGCTGCTGATCGCCTATGCCGCCGCCGAACGCCGCCGGACTGTGCGCGCCTTCGCCGATTACGACCGCCTGAGCCGCATCGAACTGGAGCGCGAACTGAAGCACCGCACCGCCGAACTGGTGCAGGCGGCCAAGCTGGCGACCATCGGCCAGATGGCTACCGGCATGGTGCACGAAGTCAACCAGCCTTTGGCCGCCATTGGCGCCTTTGCCGGAAATGCCCAGCGTTTTATGGAACTGGGCCGGCACGACCGCGTCGGGCAGAACCTGACCGAGATTTCCGATCAGGTCGAACGCCTTGCCTCGATCACCCGCCGCCTCAGGGGCTTCGCCCGCCGGCCCGACGAGGACCTGGCCCAGGTGCCGGTAGTGCCCGCCCTGGAGCGCGTGCTGGCCATGGTCGGACCCCGGATCCGCGAACAGGGCGTCGCCGTCGAGTTTCAGCAGGGTCCGCCGGGCCTGGCGGTCACCGCCGAGCAGGTGCGGCTGGAACAGGTGCTGGTTAACCTGGTGGCCAACGCGCTGGATGCCATGAAGCGCCTCGATGACGGTGCGCTTCTGATCCGCGTGCGCGAGCAAGCGGGCCGGGCGTCGATCTCGGTGGCCGATACCGGTCCCGGCATCGCCGAGGATCTGCTGCCCCGGCTGTTCGATCCGTTCACCACCACCAAGCCGGCGGGTGAGGGACTGGGCTTGGGTCTGTCCATCGCCTCTGCCATCATCCGCGACTTCGGCGGCACGCTCACCGCCGCCAACCGCCGCGAGGGCGGCGCCGTCTTCACCCTCGATCTGCCCGTCTGGAGTTCCGCCGATGGAAACCGTTCTTCTGGTCGATGACGACCGCCCCGTCCTTCTGGCGGGCGAACAGACGCTGGAATTGGCGGGCTTCACCGTGCTGTCCTGCTCCACCGCCGAACAAGCCTTGGAGGTCCTTGGCCGCGCCCATCCCCATGTGGTGGTGACCGACGTGCGCATGCCTGGCATCAGCGGCATGGAGCTGTTGGCGCGCATCCGCGAGCGCGACCCGGAACTGCCGGTGGTGCTGGTGACCGGACATGGCGACGTCGCCATGGCGGTGCGCGCCATCCGTGAGGGCGCGTACGATTTCGTGGAGAAGCCCACCCCGCCGGAAATGCTGGCCGACGTCGTGCGCCGGGCTGCCGAGCTGAGGCGGCTGGTACTGGAGAACCGCCGGCTCAAGGCAGAGCTGGCCGAGGCCGGCGAGCAGACCATTATCGGTAGGACGCCAGCCATCGAACGGCTGCGCCAGACCATCTCTGCCGTCGCCGAGACCGATGCCGACGTACTGGTTTGGGGTGAGACCGGCACCGGTAAGGAACTGGTCGCCCGCGCCCTGCATGCCCAGTGCAAGCGCCGGTCAAACCCTTTCGTGGCGCTTAATTGCGGCGCCATGCCCGAGACTATCTTTGAAAGCGAACTGTTCGGCCACGAGGCCGGCGCCTTTACCGGGGCTGCCAAGCGCCGTGTTGGACGTATGGAGCATTCCAGCGGCGGAACCCTGTTCCTCGATGAGATCGAGAGCATGCCCATGGCGCTCCAGGTGAAGATCCTGCGGGCGTTGCAGGAGCGCGCGGTGGAGCCCCTGGGCAGCAACGAGCTGGTGCCCATTGATATGCGGGTAGTCGCCGCCACCAAGACCGACCTCAAGCAAGCCGCTGCCGAGGGCCGCTTCCGCCAGGACCTCTTCTACCGGCTCAATGTGGTGGTGGTGACCATCCCCGCGCTCAGGGACCGCCGCGATGATATCCCGCTGCTGTTTCGCCACTTTGTCCACTTGGCCAGTGGCCGCTACAACAGGGAAGCGCCGGGATTGGCCTCGGCTCAGATGGACCGCCTGATGGCCCATGATTGGCCGGGCAACGTGCGCGAATTGCGCAACGTGGCCGACCGCTTCGTCCTTGGTCTCGGCCTGCTCGACAGCTCTGAAGCCGCCCCTGAAGGTGCCGGCCTGTCACTGCCGGAGCGCGTGGATCTGTTCGAAAAAACCATCATCGAAGCCGAACTCAACCGCCATGCCGGTGACGTCTCCAAGACGCTGCAAGCACTGGGGCTGCCGCGAAAGACCTTCTACGACAAGCTCAAGAGGCACGGACTGACGCGGGCGGATTTCGAGGCGTAGGCATCGCCCCCAGCCCTGGCAGCCGCAGCGCCAGTTGCTTGGGGTTCAGCCCCAGCCCCAGGCCCAATACGTTCAGTTCGAGCCCTTCCTCGGCCCCCAATGTCATGCCTGCCGCGCCGAGCAGCGACAGCGTGATCCCCGTGCCGCTGGGTGCCGGCATGATGGGGCGGCTGAGCGGCGTGTAATCCTTGCCCAGCGCATTGGCCGGCATGTCCAGCCGCAGCTCGGGCACTTCGCGCGCCACATGGGCGACGAAGGTATTGCTGTTGGGGCCGGGCCAGGTGCGGTAAACGTGATTGTAGGGATAATCGCGCACCGCCACCTCGATGCTGTCGATCATCGCGTCCACACCCTCGCCCCGGCGCTCGGCCAACAGGGTCGGGCGCTTGCCGAACCACTGGGCGTCGGGGGCGGCGGTATCGCGCTTGACCATCGGCGCGCCGCCCCAGCCCATGACGTCGTAGCGGGTATATCGCTTGGCGCCGCTGGGTTTGACCACGATCCAGGTATGGACGGCGAAGATGCCGCGCCAATGGAAGGCCGGGGCGGCATAAACCTGGACGACGGCCTCGCTGGTCTGGGGCGCCATGCCGGTGGCGGCCATGGTAGCGCGGTACCAAGGTTCGGGGGAATGGCCGGCGCCCAGCCAGGCATTGATGGCGAGCGGCGCGGCGATGGCCAGGATTAGCAGCAGGAGAAAGGTCAGCATCCCGCACATATAGGCACCGCTTCCCGCGCCTGCGAGGGGAGCGAACCCCTTCGGAGAGGCGGTCCTAACTCGAAAAGGCGATCTCTTCCGCGACGTTGACCGCGAAACCGCAAAAGTCATCAAATGATCTGCATCCCCTACGATCGGAGGATGCGGTGTTCACCAAGGCGGTCATTCTCAGTGCCGGCCAGGGCAAGCGCCTGCTGCCCCTGACCGAGGAGCGGCCCAAATGCCTGCTCCCGTTCCATGGCCGCACCCTGCTGGAATGGCAGGTGGCCGCTTTGGCCGAAAACAATATCCGCGACGTCACCGTGGTCACCGGTTTCCACGCCGAGGCGGTCGAGGCCGAATTGCGCGCCCGGCCCGATCTGGGCGCGCAGGTCCGCTGCCTGTTCAATCCGTTCTTCGAGGTCGCCGACAATGCCGGCAGCTGCTATCTGGCGCGCGACATAATGCACGGTGCCTTCGTGCTGCTGAACGGCGACACCTTGTTCGAGCCGGCGCTTCTGGCCCGCGCCATGGCCCAGGCATCGCGGCCCATCACGGTCACCATCGACCGCAAGGAGCGTTACGATTCCGATGACATGAAGGTGGTGGACGAAGGCGGGCGGTTGCTCCGGATCGGCAAGGATCTGGAGCACTGCACCGGCGAATCCATCGGCATGCTGTTCTTCCGCGATGGCGGCGGCGAGGCCTTCGCCCAAGGGCTTGAACACGTCCTGCGCCAGCCCGGCGGGCTCAGGCGCTGGTATCTCAGCGTCATCGACCAACTGGCCTCCGGCGTAGAGGTGGGCGTCGCCTCCATCCAGGGCTTGGGCTGGTGCGAGGTGGACTTCCCGCGCGACATGGCGGCTGCGCGCGACCTGACGGCGCGGATGTGGTCGGCTCCGGGCAAGGCGCAAGGCTGCGGCGGGGGGTGATCCCTGGACCAGACCACCATCCATCCTGACGGGATCTTCCGTCGCGCGTTGCGCAACCTGGGCCTGCTGATCGGTGGCAAGTCGGTCAGCGGCCTCGTCGGCCTCGCCACCCTGGCTCTGGCGGTGCGCACCCTTGGCATCGAGACCTTTGGCCAATTGGTGCTAATCCATACCGCCATCCAGGCGGTGCAGACCGTGGTCAAGTTCCAGACCTGGCAGGCCATTCTGCGCTATGGCACCCCGGCGCTTCAGGAGGGGCGGCTGGGCGATCTCAAGCGGTTGGTCCTGTTCACCGCGCGGCTGGACGTGGCCTCGTCTCTGGCGGGGGCCGTGGTCGCAGGTGTGGGGCTCTGGCTGTTCGGCGAGAGACTGGGTATCGCGCCAGACAAGATCCCCGCCGCAGCGGCCTATGGCTTGGCCCTGGTCTTCATGGTGACCGCCACCTCGGACGGCCTGCTGCGGTTGCTTGACCGCTTCGACCTGCTGATCGTCGAGGATAACGTCCGCGCCCTGGTGCGACTGGTGGGCAGCGCGGCGCTTTTCGTTGCCGGGGGCGGGCTGGAGGCGTTTCTGGTCGTGTGGTTCGTCGCAGTGGCGGCGGGCGGCCTGTCGTCGGTGACGCTCGCCTGTGTGCAGGTCCGCCGCCACGGCCTGTGGTGCGGCCCGGCGCCCAAGGGGCCGCTCAGCCAGGGCTTCGATGGGCTTTGGCGCTTCGTGTGGGCGACCAATGCCACCACCTCGCTGGACATGCTCACCAACCATGCCGCCACGCTGGTGGTCGGCGCCATGATCGGGCCGGCGGAGGCGGGCCTGTTCCGCGTCGCCCGCCAAATCGCTGATGCCTTGGCCAAGCCGGTGAAGCTGATGGCGAACGTCACGACGCCTGAGTTGGCCCGCTTCATCGCCGGCCGCCGCTTCGACCTGCTGGGGGCCTTCATCGTTCGTGCGCTGCGCGTGTCGTTCGGCGCCTCGCTGGCGTGCTTTGCGGCACTGGTGGTGGCGGGCGGCTGGCTGTTGGGCATCGTCGGCGGGCAGGCCACCCAGCCGGCCTATGGCGTCATGCTGCTGCTGGGCGCCGCCGCCCTTGTGACGGTTGCCACATTCGCGCTGGAGCCGACCTTGGTGGCATCGGGCAGGCCCACAATCGCCCTGCTTATCCGAGTGGCTAGTGCCGTTGTCTATCTGCCGAGTCTGGTGGGCCTCACATACATATCCGGTACCCAGGGAGCCGGCGTCGCGGCAATCGCCGCCGCTGTCGCCACCGCCACCCTTCAGGCGGCGGCGGTGTGGTCCTGGGTTCATGCCGCCGCGAGAGAGAGATGATGAGAGACGACATCCCCCCCGTGGCGCCGACGCCAACCCTCAGCGGCCTTGAGTCCCGCACGGGCTTCGCTACCCTTGCCGAGGCGCTGGACTATGCCGCCGGCGGAACCGCCGGGTACAATTTTTACTCAGGCCGGCTGGATCTGGTGGAAAGTCTGCCTTATTCGGTCCTGCGCGTCGAAGCGCGCGAACTGGCTGGCAAGCTGTTGGGCGCGGGGCTCGCCCCAGGTGACCGGGTGGCATTGGTGGCCGAAACCGATGGCGATTTCATCCGCGCCTTTGCCGCCTGCCAATATGCCGGGTTGGTGCCGGCACCGCTGCCGCTGCCGCTCGCCTTCGGCGACCGCGCGGCCTATGTGCACCAGATCAGGCGCATGATCGCCGGCGCGCGGGCTTCCGCCGCTTTGGCGCCCGCCTGGGCCACCGAGTGGCTGGAGGAGGCGGCGTCGGGATTGGCGCTCAAGGTCTGCGGCACGGTCGCGGATCTGCGCGCCCGTCCGATTTCCGCGCCGCTGCCCGAGCTGGACCCCACGGGGTTGTCCTATCTGCAATTCTCGTCGGGCAGCACGCGGGCACCCGCTGGCATCGCCATCACCCATCACGCCCTGATGAACAACACTGCCGCAATCATCGCCCATGGCCTGGCCATCCATGCAGGCGACCGGGGCGTCTCGTGGCTGCCATTCTACCACGACATGGGGCTGGTCGGGTTCGTGCTGGCGCCGCTGGTGGCTCAGATGTCGGTGGATTACCTGGCAACCCGTGATTTCGCCCGTCGTCCGCTGGGGTGGTTGACGCTGATGGAGCGAAACGGCGCTACCGTGTCGTTTAGCCCGAGCTTCGGCTACGAGCTGTGCGCCAAGCGCGCTTCTACCGGTGCCGCGCCTCGGCTGGACCTGTCGCGCTGGCGGGTCGCCGGCATCGGTGGCGACATGATCCGTCCCCACGTGCTCGATGGGTTCGCCAGCGTTTTCACCCCCATGGGCTTCGACCGCAGCGCCTTCGTGCCCAGTTACGGCATGGCCGAAACGACGCTCGCGGTCACCTTCCGCCCGCTCAACCGCGGCGCCGAGCTCGACCGGGTGGACCTTGACCTGCTGGAGCGCCACGGCATCGTCGCCTCGCCGCGTGGTGAGCGGTTCCGGGACTTCGTGAAATGCGGCCGGGTGCTGCCGGGCCACGAGTTGCAGGTGCGCGACGGCGAAGGCCTGAACCTGCCAGAACGCCGGCTGGGGCGGGTCTTTGTGAAGGGGCCCAGCCTGATGCGCGGTTACGACCACAAGCCGGAGGAAACCGCCATGGTGCTGTCCCCCGATGGCTGGCTTGATACCGGCGATTTGGGTTATCTGGCCGATGGCGAGCTGGTGGTCACCGGGCGGTCCAAGGACGTCATCCTCATCAATGGCCGCAACGTGTGGCCGCAGGATCTGGAATTGACCGCCGAGCAGGTGGACGGCGTGCGTCATGGCGACGTGGCGGCCTTCGCCATCGACGGCGGCGAGGCCGAAGGGGTGGTGGTCCTGGTGCAGTGCCGTAGCGGCGAGCCCGCGCTGCGCCACGCTCTGGCGCAGGCCATCGGCGCCGCCGTGCGCCGTGGCCATGGCATCGAACCGCTGGTGGTGCTGGTGCCCAACAACGCGCTGCCCATGACGTCGTCGGGCAAGCTCAGCCGCACGGCGGCGCGCAGAGCCTATGTGGCCGGGGAGTACGCGTGATGCGGGGCGTCGCCGCGCTGACGGGCGGCACCGGCTTCCTCGGCCCCCACATCGCCGAGGCGCTGGCCGCTGAAGGCTGGCGGGTGCGTTTGCTGGTGCGGCGGCCGCCAACAGAGATCCCACATGGCGCCGAGCTGGTGGAGGGGCACCTGGGCGACGGTGCCGCGC
>JAEZFE010000328.1 GCA_023437865.1 Pseudomonadota bacterium
CACGAACACCGTGTGCGGGGCGTTGTCGGGCGTGGCGGTGACGTCGATCAATTCGTCCTTGGGCGAATGCCAGATCAGATGCGGCTCGGCATGCGCCATCACGCGCGGCCACACCACCACCCGCCAGCCGGCCAGCGGCTGGCCGCCGAAGCGCGCGCATTGGCCGGGCAGGTTGGTCCAGCAATCGCCGTCGCAGCCGGGGAAGGGGACCGCCTTGATGATGACCGGCTCGGCAGCGGACAGGGTGGCGCAGAACCGGCGGATTTCGCCGGTCAGCTTGTGCGGAGTCGAAAGAAAGGTAGCTCGTCGCATGGTGGCCGGCAAAATAGCCGCCTGCCACCATGCGGACAAGGCTTACGCCAACGCTTTCTCCACGATCTCGCCCACGTCGCGGCTCAGGCCCGGCTTGGCGCGGATGCGTTCCAACTGGGCCTTCATCAGCGCCTGCCGCTTGGCATCGTAGCGCTTCCACCGCATCAGCGAGCGCACCATGCGCGCCGCCACCTGTGGGTTGGTGGAATCGAGCGCAATCACCCGGTCGGCCATGAATTCATAGCCGGAGCCGTCGGCCCTGTGGAAGGCGGGCGGATTGGCGGAGAAGCCGCCGATCAGGGCGTAGGTCTTGTTGGGCTCCTTGGGGTCGAAGGCGGGGTGAACCAGCAGCGCCTTGACGCGGTCGAGCACGTCAGGCCAGTCGGCGCCGGCCTGCAGGCCCAGCCATTTGTTGACCACCAGCTTGTCGCCCTGCCATTGCTGGAAGAAGGCGTCCAGCGGGCCTTCCGCCGCCGGCTTGCCCTGGGCGATCAGGCAGGCCAGGGCCGATAGCTGGTCGGTCATGCAGGTGGCGGCGTCATACTGCTCCTGCGCCAGCGCCTGAATCTCGGCGCCGCCCAGTTCGGACAGGTAGCCCAGCGCCAGATTGCGCAGGCGCCGCTTGCCGATGGCGGCCGGCGACAGCGAATAGCCGGTTTCGGCCAAGCTGCCGCGCACACTCAGCAGGGCGTCGCGGTAGCGCTCGGCCAGGGCTTTGACCAGGAACTTGCGGGCGGCATAGATGCCGTCCACATCGATGATCTCCATGCGCTCGCCCAGCACGGCGAAGCCCGGCAGGGTCAGCGCCTCGGCGGCGAAGGCGACGTCGGCTTCGTGGTCGGCCAGCACCTTGCCCCAGGCGGCGGCGAAGCCTTCGTCCAGCGTCAGGGGCTCGCCGGCCTGGTGCTTGCGCACCAGTTCCAGCAGCACCCGCGCTGCCAGTTCCTGGCCCGAATCCCAGCGGTTGAAGGCGTCGCTGTCGTTGGCCATCAGGAACGCCAGATCGGCCTGGGAATAGGGCGCGTCCAAACTGATGGGGGCGGAAAAGCCACGGAACAGCGAGGGGGTGGCGGGCTCGGCCAGATCCTCGAACACGAAGGTCTGTCTGAGCTCAGTCAAGTTGAGCACCCGGCTGGTGCCCTGCGCAGCGTTCTCGCCCGCCAGCCGCAGCGGCTGGTCGGTGCCCGAGGCGCCCACCAGGCCCATGGCGCCGGGGATGTGGAAGGGCAGCTTCTCGGGCTGGCCGGGCGTGGCCTTGGTGGCCTGCGACAGGGTCAGCGTCAGGCGCTTGGCCGCGGGGTCGTGGCTCCACTGGGCGGTGATCCTGGGGGTGCCCGCCTGCGCATACCAGCGGCGGAACTGCGCCAGCTCCACCCCCGAGGCATCCTCCATGGCGGCGACGAAATCCTCGCAGGTGACCGCCTGTCCGTCATGGCGCTGAAAGTACAGGTCCATGCCCTTGCGGAAGCCTTCGGCGCCCACCAGGGTGTGGATCATGCGGATCACCTCGGAGCCCTTCTCGTAGACGGTCGAGGTGTAGAAGTTGTTGATCTCCACATAGGATTCGGGGCGGATGGGATGGGCCATCGGCCCGTTGTCCTCGGGGAACTGCGCAGCGCGCAGCGCCCGCACATCCTCGATGCGCTGGAGCCCCCGGCTGTTCATGTCCGCCGAGAATTCCTGGTCGCGGAAGACCGTCAGCCCCTCCTTCAGGGTCAGCTGGAACCAGTCGCGGCAGGTGCCGCGGTTGCCGGTCCAGTTGTGGAAGTATTCGTGGGCGATCACCGATTCAATGCCCAGGAAATCGCCGTCGGTGGCGGTCTGCTGCTTCGCCAGCACGTATTTGCTGTTGAAGATGTTGAGGCTCTTGTTCTCCATGGCTCCCATGTTGAAGTGGGAGACGGCGACGACGTTGTAGATGTTGAGGTCGTATTCCAGGCCGAACACCTTCTCGTCCCACGCCATGGCGTGCCCGAGCGAGGCCAGCGCGTGGCCGACCTGATCCTCGTTGCCGTGCTCGACCCAGAATTTCAGCGCCACCTTGCGGCCCGAGCGGGTGGTGAACGGCCCCTCGACCAGGGCCAGATCGCCGGCCACCAGGGCGAACAGATAGCAGGGCTTGGGGAACGGGTCCCGCCACACCGCGCGATGGCGGGCGCCCTCGTCGGCCTGCTCGATCAGGTTGCCGTTCGACAGCAGCACCGGATAGCGTGCCTTGTCGGCGCGGATGGTGACGGTGAAGCGCGCCATCACGTCAGGGCGGTCGGGATACCAGGTGATGCGGCGGAAGCCTTCGGCC
>JAEZFE010000352.1 GCA_023437865.1 Pseudomonadota bacterium
GGGTGAAGCCGCCGGCCAGAATGCTGATGGCGTAAATGCTGAAGAGATACTCCAGCCGGTGCGATATCCATCTCAGCACGTCATCCCCCTGTCAGTAGGCATTCTGATGGCCGACGCACACGGTGACGGTTCTCAGGATGATCTTGATGTCTAACCACAGCGACCAGTTGTCGATGTATTGAAGGTCGTAGGCCACGCGAGCCCGTAGATCCTCGGGCGTTTCGACTGCGCCCCGGTAGCCGTTGACCTGGGCCCAGCCGGTCAGCCCGGGCTTGACCCGGTGGCGGTGGGCGTATTCCGACACGATCTCGTGGTTCAGCTTGTCTTGCACCCGCATCTGCAGCGGCATGGGACGCGGCCCGACGATGGACATTTCGCCGCGCAGCACGTTCCACAGCTGTGGCAGCTCGTCGATGCTGCTCTTGCGCAGGAAGTTGCCGACGCGGGTGATACGCGGGTCGCCACGCTGGGTTTGCTTGGCGCCGCCGAAATCCAGCAGGTCGGTGCGCATGGTGCGGAATTTGTAGACCTTGATGACGCGGTTGCCGTAGCCGAAGCGGTCCTGACGGAATAACACAGGCCCCTTGCTGTCCAGCTTGATGGCAATCGCGGCCGCGATCAGCACCGGTGACAGCATGATCAGGGCGGCCAGTGCGAAGCCGCGATCCAGCAGGCTCTTGGCGATCAATTGGGAGAATTCCAGCGGACGGCCATACACGTTGATGATGGGCAGTCCGCCGAGTTCGGAATTGTTCTCGGTCAAAGTGGCGAAGCCGACCTCGTCGGGCGCCAGGCTGATGGGCACCGGGATCTGCTTCAGCTTCTGAAAGAGCGTCAGCAGGCGCCTCTCGGCTGCGTGCGGCAAGGCGACGATGATGCGGTCGATATCCTGGTTGCGTGACAGCTCAATCAGCTGGTCGGTGGTGCCGCGTAACAAGTGGCGCAGCCGCGACCGCCCGGGATCGTTGCCGCTGCGGTCGTCGAATACGCCGATAATCTCGATTGAGTCAGGGCATGAGCTTTCCAGCCAGCGCACCAACTTGTTGGCTAGTTCTCCCGAACCCACCACGGCGACCACCTGCTTGGTGGTGCCCTTGGCGCGCCAACGGCGCAACAGGCCATGCAGCACCACCCGCTCCACGGCGATGGTTCCGATCAGCAGGCCGGCCCAGGTGGCAAGCCATTCGAGCAATGGACTGGCGGGGGAATGCACCCCCAGCGTCAGGCCGATGGTCAGCACAAAGGGCAGAGCTGTCTGGAAGCCTGCTGTCAGCAGGCGATCGATCAGGCGGCGGCGCAGGAAGTGCTCAAGGTTGATGCCCGTTCCAGGCAAGCTGCCAACCATCAGCACTAGAATGGCAAGGGCCGCGTAGGCGGCGGCCAAACTTTCTGGGCCATCGCCGGGGCCGTTGGTGCCATAGGCGATCAGCCCGGTCACCACCAGGAACAACACGTCAAGTGTGCGCACCGTGTAGCCCACCGATTGCAGGCCGATCCTGGGCCCGCGGTCGCCAGAGCGCGTGGGCGCGGGTTGCGCCTGGCTGCGGCTTTTCTCTATGGCGAGGTCGCTCACTCCATTCCCCCATGTCCTGTTGCGAAATTCCGCCGCGATTCCCGGCTATATGGTCCCTGCCGAAGCGATCGCAGGACATCCATTTGTCGGACACGCCTTGGGTCTGGAGTTTTTATTAAATGTACCGCCTATATAAATAAGCGGTGCGCCGTTCTTCTTGATGAGTATCGGATGGGGATTGCCGGATGGGCTTTGGCTGGGCCTTGGTCCGGCCGGCCCGGTCAGCAGTCATAGGCAGTCGCGTGCCGTTGACAACATGACCAGGGGCGCAAGAAGATCACGGCGTTTTCAGGCATATCCGGCCAAGTCTGTGCCGGGGGACGTGCCCCTTGACGCAATTCGAATGGGGAGTGCCGCGTTCCCGAGGGCGAACGCTAATCCGCCGGGCGCATGCGCGTAACGAAAATACCTATCATTTCAGGTGAAGAAAAAGGAGGCGTCATGCAAGTGAACTCGAAAAGAGTTCTGGTGACCGGTGGTGCCGGCTTCCTCGGCTCCCATCTTTGCGAGCGGCTCCTCGCCCAGGGGGACTAAGTCCTGTGCCTGGACAACTTTTTTACCGGGCGGCGGGCCAATGTTGCCCACCTGATGGGCAATCCGCGCTTCGAACTGACGCGACATGACGTGACGTTCCCCCTCTATGTCGAGGTGGATGAGATCTACAACCTGGCCTGCCCGGCCTCGCCGGTGCATTACCAGTTCGATCCGGTGCAGACCACCAAGACCAGTGTGCACGGCGCCATCAATATGCTGGGTTTGGCCAAGCGCACGCGGGCAAAGATATTCCAGGCCTCGACCTCGGAGGTCTATGGCGATCCCGCGGTCCATCCGCAGACAGAGGCCTATTGGGGCAATGTCAACCCCATCGGCCCGCGCTCTTGCTACGACGAGGGTAAGCGCTGCGCCGAGACCCTGTTCTTCGATTACCATCGCCAGCACAAGTTGCGCATCAAGGTCGCGCGCATCTTCAACACCTATGGCCCGCACATGCATCCGGGTGACGGCCGTGTGGTGTCCAATTTCATCGTTCAGGCGCTGAAGGGCGAGCCCATCACCATTTACGGTGACGGCAGCCAGACCCGTTCGTTCTGCTACGTGAGCGATTTGATCGACGGCTTTGTTCGGTTGATGGCCACCGGCGACGAGGTCACCGGCCCCATCAACCTGGGTAATCCGGCGGAATTTACCATGCTGGAGCTGGCCGAACTGGTCATCGAGATTACCGGCTCGCGCTCCAAGCTGATCCACATGCCGCTGCCCCAGGATGATCCCAAGCAGCGTCAGCCCGACATTTCGCTGGCGGCGCGGCACCTCGACTGGGCGCCGAAGGTGCCGCTGCGCGAGGGCATCAAGGCAACGGTTGCATATTTCGAGCGGCTGCTGGCCAGCGCCTAGCGCCTGTCCTTGCGGCAATGGCACAGACACAAAGGGGTACCGGTATGGCAGGTTTGGTTTACGACAAGCAGGGCTTTCCGGTGGTTGCATCGGAAATGGCCGGGGTCCCGGGGTTGAGCGGGGCGGAGGTCAGCATCGTGC
>JAEZFE010000390.1 GCA_023437865.1 Pseudomonadota bacterium
CTTCGCCGTGGTCGCCAACGAGGTCAAGAGTCTCGCCAACCAGACGGCCAAGGCCACCGACGAGATCGGCAGTCAGATCGCCGCCGTCCAGAACGCCACGCGCGACGCGGTAGGCGCCATCGGCAGCATTGCCACCACCATCGGTCAGATCAACGACATCGCCGGCGCCGTCGCCGCCGCTGTCGAGGAACAGGGCGCCGCCACCCAGGAAATCGCCCGCAACGTCCAGCAGGCAGCCATGGGCACCCAGGAGGTCACCGGCACCATCGCCCGCGTCTCGGCAGCCGCTTTTGAGACCGGCAACGCCGCCCGCGAGGTGCTGTCGTCCGCCGTAAGCCTGACCCAGAACTCGACCACTCTGACCGACCAGGTGGACAAGTTCGTCCGCGATATTCGCGAAGGCTAAGGCAGGAAACAAAAAGCCCTCCCCGGCTGCGGCCGCGGGAGGGTTTTTTGTTGCCCCTTAGACCTTCAACATCCCCTTGATCTCCGCCGAAACCGCCACCTTGCCGGTGGCCGAATAGGTCTCGTGATTGGCTTCGATTTCGTCGAGCTTGTAGAGGTAGTTGATCATCAGGCCGGCGGATTGCCTCATGCCCTTGGCGCTGGTGTCGGCCAGCCAGTTCAGGCGTTCGACGCGGGCGCCGTTGGACAGGTGGAAATGGGCGACCGGGTCGATGGCGCGGCCATCGGCGCGTTTTTCCTGCACCAGATAGCGGGCCGCCAGCCGGGTCAGCGGCGCCTTGAGGGTATCGGCGATCAGCGCGTCCTCGGCCCAGGCCCCATCGTCGATCAGTGCCTTCAGACTGCCCTTGGCGCCCTGGCCGTTGGACAGCTGGGTCAGCAGGCGGTGCTCGGCACCGGTGAGCAGGCCCGGCTCGCCGCGCGCCAGCTTTTCGGCCAGCCAGGGGCGGAAGCCGGGAATCGGCGACAAGGTGGCGAAGGTCTTGAGCCGCTTGAACTCCCGCGACAGCTCCTCGACCACCCGCTTGATCAGGAAATTGCCGAAGCTGATGCCGTTCAGCCCCTTCTGCGCGTTGTTGATGGAATAGAAGATGGCGGTGTCGGCGGCCTCGGGGTCGCCCACCGGCGCATGGGGGTCGAGCAATTCGTGGACGTTGCCCGCCATGCCACGCACCAGCGCCACCTCCACGAAGATCAGCGGCTCCTCGGGCATGCGCGGGTGGAAGAAGGCGTAGAGCCGACGGTCGGAATCAAGCCGGTTCTTGAGGTCGCCCCAGCCCTGGATGGCATGCACAGCCTCGTAGGCCATGATCTTCTCCAGCACGCAGGCCGGCGAGCGCCAGGTGATGCGCTGCATCTCCAGGAAGCCGACGTCGAACCACGACGCCAGCAGCGTCTTGAGCTCGGCCTCCAGCGCGGCCAGGCGGGCATCCCCCTTGGTCAGGCCCATCAGCTCGGCACGCAGATCGACCAGGAACTTGACGCCCTCGGGCAGGCCGTTGAACTGGGTCAGCAGGCGGTTGAACGGCGGATCGAGGGCACCGCGCAGAGCATTCTCGGCAGCCACGCGGGCGCCATCATCCTCGCCCGCCGTGACCAGCCGCGACACCGCCTCGTTGACCCGCGCCCGGTCAGGGCCGAATTCCGACGCCATCAGCACTAGGAAGCGCCGACGGCCCTCGGGCGACAATGACAGATATTCCCGGCCCAAGGCGGCAGCGCGGGCGCGGGCGGTGACCTCGCCGCCCTTGGCCTCCAGACAGGCGGCCATCTGGGCGCGCAGGCGGGCCAGGTCGTCCTCGGGCAGATCGGGGGCGAAGCTTAGCAACTCGCCGCCTTTGGTCGATCCCAGATCGCGCCACAGCTTGGCGAGCCCCTTGATGCGGGCCATCAGCGAAGATCCAACCGCTTGCGTCATGCTGCCCTCATCCATTCGAGCTCCTCCCAAGGATGTAAGGAAGCTTGGCCGGTTGCGCAAAACGCCACAACCCCATCCGACGGGGGATAGCTTTAGGACAGGGTGGCGAGAACGCCCGGCAGGAAGTCGGCCAGATCCTCGGCGATCAGCCCCGGCCCCGCCGCCTGCGCCGCCGCGCCGTGCAGCCAGACACCTGCGGCGGCGGCCTCGAACGCTCCCTGGCCGGCGGCCAGCAGCCCGCCGATCAGCCCGGCCAGCACGTCGCCCGAGCCGGCGGTGGCGAGCCATGGCGGCGCGTTGGCATTGATGACGGCGCGGCCATCCGGATGGGCGATGACCGTATCCGCGCCCTTGAGCAGCACCACCGCCCCTGCCCGCCCGGCGGCCTGGCGGGCGCGCTCCAGCCGGCAGCCGGGTACCGGCCCGAACAGGCGGGCGAACTCGCCATCATGGGGCGTTAGCACCACATGGGGCGACAAATGCCTGAACAGGGCGCGCGGGTCGTCGCTGAAGGCTGTCAGCGCATCGGCGTCGAGCAATGCGGCCTTGCCGGCCTTCAGCGCGTCGAGCACCCGCTCGCGGATGCCTGCCCCCGCGCCCGGCCCCAGCACCAGGGCATTCTTGCGCTGATCGGCCAGCAGGCCGCCCCATCCGTCCAGCGAGCCGACTATGGTGCCGGGTTCGCCCGCGCGATAGACCGCCAGCGCTTCAGGGGGCGCGGCGATGGTGACCAGACCCGCCCCCACCCGGCGCGCCGCCCGCGCCGCCAAGCGGGCCGCCCCGGTCATGGCCGCCCCGCCCACCACCAGCAGATGGCCGCGCGCATATTTGTGACCATCGGGCGCCGGCCAAGGGAAACTGCCCCGCCATAGAGCCGGCGTGTTCTCGGCCACGGGCGGCTCCACCTCGGCCAGCACCGCATCGGGGATGCCGATATCGGCCACCACCACCTCGCCGCACCGCATCCGCCCGGGCAGCAGCAGATGCCCGGGCTTCTTGCGGAAGAAAGTGATGGTGGCCAGCGCTTGCGGCGCGCAGCCTAGGATGGCGCCGGTGTCGCCATCCACCCCGGAGGGCACGTCAACCGCGATGACCGGCAGGGCGCGACGGCCGATCTCCTCGATCACCTCGCGCACCACGCCCTCTAGCGGGCGGGCCAATCCGGCGCCGAACAGGGCGTCCACCACCACGTCGGCGCGCGCCAGCACGTCAACCGACAGCGGCTCAACCGCGCCGCGCCAGCGCTGGGCCATCAGCCCCGCATCCCCCTTGAGATTGACCGCGTCGCCCAGCAGGGCCAACCGCACCGCATAACCGGCGCGGGCCAGCAGACGTGCCACCACGAAACCGTCGCCGCCATTGTTGCCGGGACCGCACAGGATGGCGACACGGCAGGCGCGGAATCGTTTGCGCAACTCGCGCGCCACCGCAAAGCCGGCGGCCTCCATCAGCACCTCACCGGGCCGGCCGCCGGCGATGGTCAGCGCGTCGGCACGGTACATCTCGGCGACCGAGAGCACTTCCATGGGTTCCGCTCCCCATCTAGATCATCGGAGAGGGTATGCCGAGTGCCACGCTTTGCAACCCGCATCGCACGCACATCTCGGTTGCAAAGCAGGGAACGGTGGGCGCAAAGCAGGGATTGCCGGGCGAAGCAGCTTGCGCTACGACCATAGCCCCCCTATTGGGCGGCAATTCCCATTGAACGGAGGAACATCGTGCGCGTGGTGGTCCTTGGCGCCGGAGTGGTCGGCACCGCCGCCGCCTGGTATCTGGCCAAGGCCGGCCATGAGGTGACGGTGCTCGACCGCCGCGAGGGTGCCGGGCTGGAGACCAGCTTCGCCAATGGCGGCCAGATCTCGCCCTGCCATGCCGAGCCGTGGGCCAACCCGCACGTATTGCCCAAGGTGCTGAAATGGCTGGGGCGCGAGGACGCGCCGCTGCTGTTCCGCTGGGGCCGGTGGGACCCGGCGCTGTGGTCGTGGGGCCTGCGTTTCCTCGGGAATTGCACCCGGGCACGGGCCGACCTCAACACCGAGCGCACCCTGCGCGTGGCGCTATACTCGCGCGCCTGCCTGCAGGATTTACGGGCTGAGACCGGCCTCGAGTACGACCAGCGCCGTCTGGGCATCCTGCACGTTTACCGCAGCCAGCGGGAGTTCGACACCGCCTGCTCGACCGCCCAACTGATGGGCGAATATGGGCTGCGGCGACTGGAAAAGAGCGCCAAGGATTGCGTCACCATCGAGCCGGCACTGTCGGCGGCAGCCCATCAACTGGCCGGCGGCATCCATACCCCCGACGACGAAAGCGGCGACGCCCATAAATTCACCCACGCGCTGGCCGCCCTCGCCGCCCAGCGCGGTGTGGACTTCCGCTACGGCGTGACCATCAACGCGCTGATCAAGGACGGTGACCGCATCACCGGCGTCGAGACCGGCAAAGGCTTGATCACCGCCGATGCCTATGTGCTGGCTGCCGCCAGCTATTCGCCGCTGCTGGCCCGTCCGCTGGGGCTGAGACTGCCGGTGGTGCCGGCCAAGGGCTATTCCATCACCCTGCCGGTGGAGGGCAACGGCGCCCCCTTCGTCTCGATCACCGACGACGAGTTCAAAATGGTCTATTCCCGCCTGGGAGACCGTCTGCGCGCCGCCGGCACCGCCGAGATGACCGGCTACGACACCAGCCTCAACCCACGCCGCTGGCAGCTGATCCGCGACCGCGCCAAGGCGCTGTTTCCCCATGCCGGCGACTATGCCAAGGCGGAGCCGTGGACCGGCCTGCGCCCCGTCACCCCCGACAGCGTGCCCATCCTGGGCCCCACCCCGATCAAGAACCTGTTCCTCGACACCGGCCACGGCACCCTCGGCTGGCCCATGGCCTGCGGCTCGGGCCGGGTCATCGCCGACTTGGTCAGCGGCCATCAACCCGACATTGACATGACTGGCCTGGGGCTGGAGCGATTCTGACGGCACTTAGATAACCGGCACTTT
>JAEZFE010000426.1 GCA_023437865.1 Pseudomonadota bacterium
CTCCATGACCATCACGCTGGCCGCCGTCTACGCCCGCATCGCCTTCATGGGCGGCCTGACCGGTTCGCTGTTCAAGGAATTCGCCCTTACCCTGGCCGGCTCGGTCATCATCTCGGGTGTCATCGCATTGACGCTGTCGCCCATGATGTCTTCGCTGATCCTCAAGCACGACACCGACAAGAAGGGCCTGTCAGCCAAGATCGACGCCCTGTTCGACCGCGTGCGCAGCAAATACGAACGCTGGCTCGGTGCCTCGCTGAAGGACCGCCCCAGCACGTTGGTGTTCGCCGCTATCGTCTTGGTTTCGCTGCCGTTCCTGTTCAAGGCGGTACCCACCGAGCTGGCCCCCGAGGAAGACCAGGGCGTGGTGTTCACCGCGTTCAACGGCCCGGCCTCGGCCAACACCGATTTCATGGAGGTGTTCAGCCACGAGATCGACCAGAAGCTGCGCACCACTTTCCCCGAGATCGAGGATACCTTCCTGATCAACGGCGTCGGCGCCATGAGCCAGGGCTTCGGCGGCGTGGTGCTCAAGCCGTGGGACGAGCGCAAGCGCCAGGCCAAGGAGCTGACCGCCGCGTTCCAGATGACGCTCAACACCGTGTCGGGCGTCAAGGCCTCCACCTTCCCGCCGCCGGCCCTGCCGGGCGTGGACGGCCTGCCGGTGCAGTTCGTCATCTCGGCCATCGCCGATTACCGCCAGATGGAAGAAGTTCAGGCCGAGATCATGAAGCGGGCTCAGGCCTCGGGCATGTTCGCCTTCATCGACGCCGACCTGAAGTACGAAAGCCCGCAGACCAAGGTCAACATCGACCGCGACAAGGCCGCCGCCTACGGCATCACCATGCAGCAGATCGGCGACGCGCTGGCCACCATGACCGGCGGCAACTATGTCAACCTTGTCAACCTGCAGGGCCGCTCGTACCAAGTCATCCCCCAGGTCCCGCGCGAGTTCCGCCTGGACCCGCGCCAGCTGGGCCGCTTCCACGTGCGCACAGCCGATGGCGGCGCCATCCCGCTGTCGTCGCTGGTGACCCTGGGCCACGCGGTGCAGCCGGTGTCGCTCAACCAGTTCAACCAGCTGAATGCGGTGACCATCTCGGCCTTCCCCATGCCGGGCGTCGTCCTGGGCGATGCCCTGGCCTTCATGGAGAAGACCGCCAAGGAGGTCATGCCGCAGGGCTACACTTACGACTTCTCTGGCCAGTCGCGCCAGTACATGCAGGAGGGCAACGCCCTGGTGCTGACCTTCGTGTTCGCGCTGGTCATCATCTTTCTGGTACTGGCCGCCCAGTTCGAGAGCTTCCGCGACCCGCTGGTCATCATGGTCTCGGTTCCTCTGTCGATCTGCGGCGCGCTGATCCCGCTGGCGCTCGGCGTCTCCACCATGAACATCTACACGCAGGTGGGCTTGGTGACGCTGATCGGCTTGATCACCAAGCACGGCATCCTGATCTGCGAGGTGGCGCGCGAGCGCCAGGAGCAGGAAGGGCTGTCGCGCGCGGAAGCCGTCATGGTGGCCGCCGGACTGCGCCTGCGCCCGATCCTGATGACCACCGCGGCCATGGTGACCGGCCTGATCCCGCTGCTGTTCGCATCGGGCGCGGGCGCCGCCAGCCGGTTCTCCATCGCCATCGTCATTGTCGCTGGCATGAGCATCGGCACCCTGTTCACCCTGTTCGTGCTGCCGGTGATCTACACCCTGCTGGCCTCGGACCGCCGCAAGCCCAACCGGGCTGAACGCGAAGTCACGGCCCACAAGGCGTATGAACCGGCTGAGGTGGCGGAGTAACAGCCCCCACCCACCGATCAGCAAAGCCAAGGGCCTTTCACGCACAGTGAAAGGCCCTTGGTGTTTCTAAAGCCGCCATCCGAAGCAGCCACGCATCAGGGGCACCTTGGCGCGCTCTTGGGCGCCGCGGGAACCAATTGTTCCCGGGGGCGTCCATCCCTTTGAGCAAGCAAGGAGGCCTTTCGATGGCAACCAGAGTTGTCGTGTCGCTGGCGGTCATTCTCGCCACCGCCGCGCCGGTCGCATCCGCCTTCGCCCAAGCCGAACATGCCCAGCGTGTTGCCCTGGAAGTCGCCGTGCGCCGTGCGCAGGTGCGGGCGGCGCTGTGCGAACAGCAGCGTCTGGCGGCGACCACCCCGCAGGGCGAGCGCCCGGCCTTGAAGCTGCCGACCTCACCGCCGGTGGGAACTGGCGGGCCGGTGCCGATCCCAGCCTGCCCCCGATGACAACGCCCTCCTCCCCCCAATGCGTGCGTGTGCGCACGCTGGCTTCGGGGGTATAGGGCTGCATGCTTCCTTTCGCCGCCAACGGAAGGAAGTCCGGGAGGGTGGGAAGCCGGGCTCCCTGTCGCCAACAGCCGGCCCCCACCCTCCTTCTTCCCCCCAGGGGGAACTCAGGCGAACCAGTTGCCCGCGTCGGCCACGGTGCCGTGGACATTCAGCAGCAACACACCCTCGGCGCCCGGATCGGTGGGCAGGCCCGGCCCCTCAATGATCCAGGTGCCCTGCGAGGTGTCGTGCAGCACCAGCGCGGCATTGTCGGCATCGATCCCAATCACCAGCTTGTCGCCCTCGCCGACATTGAAATCGGTGATGACGTCCTTGCCCGCGCCGAAAATGAAGCGATCGGCGCCGCTGCCGCCAATCAGATCATCGTTGCCGGCGCCGCCGGCCAGGATGTCGGCGCCCAGTCCGCCGTTCATCACATCGTCGCCATGGCCGCCCACCAACCGGTCGGAGCCGTTGCCACCAGCCATGAAACTGCCCTGGCTGTCCTGGGCGGCGAAGGTCTGCAATGGCTGGAATTCCAACGTGCCCGAAGCCACCGGCAGGGTGGCCTTGAAGCCGGCGCTGCCATCCACCTCCCCCGCCGTGCCGGCGCCGGTTCCAGACGGGGTGGTGAGGCCATGGATCTCCACCGAGCGGAAATCCAAGGGGAACAGGTCGGCCACGGTGGCGCCCTGGGGCATGTCCAGCTCGCTCAGGGCGAAGGATTGGTCAATATGAATCTCGCCGTCTGACCCAGCCTGGGGGGCGCCCAGATCCACCAGCGCCGGCCCGGCACCGCGCCGCGCCTCGGCCAGCTCGATGAACTGGTCGCCGTCGGCGTCCAGGCTGGTGGTGGGCGTCGCCGCATCGAACGGCGTGTGGTCTGGCCCGACAAGGCCGTGAACATGCATGGCATGGGGCTGGTTGGGCTCCAGCCCGGTGGCATCCACCTGCACACGCAGAGTTTCGCCATCGATGCTGATCCGCGTCGTGCCGGTCACCCCTGAACCGTTCAGACCGACAAAATCGGCGGAGAACGCCTGCGGCTCGGCGACCAGCAGGTCACGGCCATTACCGCCGGAAAGTACGGACGAGCCGTCACCGACCTGGATGGAGAACTGGCCTGCCTGTGCGCTCCCCCCCGCCGAGGTATTACCGTTCGCCATTGTGTTAGACCTCCGGTTCTTTCCACCCGGCATCCAACACTCACGCGCAAGGATGGTTCACCAGGGGGGGGCACACTAGACGTTGGGTCGCCCCGCCCTATCCCCGCGCGCGCTCCCAACGGCAGCGTTGACGATTAAGGCGGGACATCCCTTATCCCCGTCATGAGAGACCGCATCAGATTGTTTGAGAACCCGGTGCTGGAGCGTCTGACGAGAGCCAAGCCGGTATCCGTCATGCTGGTGTGGGGCGCGGTCATCGCCTGGATGCTGTCGATGACGGCGCCCCTGACACCCGCCAGGCTGGCCTGGGTCCCCGCCGGCTGGCTGGGCTGGACGCTGTTCGAGTACTGGATGCACCGGGTGCTGTTTCACTGGCCGGCCAAGGCGGCGTGGAGCCGGCGGATGGTGTTTCTGCTACACGGCTGCCACCACGCCGACCCGCAGGACCCCGAGCGTGCCGTCATGCCGCCCACCGCCGCCGCGCCTTTCGCCCTGGCGGTGTGGGGCGCCTGTGTGCTGACCCTGCCCGCACCCGAACCGTTCTTCGCCGGCTTCCTGCTGGGCTATCTGCACTATGACCTGACCCACTGGGCCTGCCACCAGGCGCGCCCGCGCACCGCCTGGGGCCGTAAAGTGCGCCTGCATCACCTGCGTCATCACGCGCCCCTGGCGAAGGGCAATTACGGCGTGAGCACCCCGCTTTGGGATCATGTCTTCGGGACGGTGATGGGCCATCCGTCCAGGGCGGCCTAGGACCTTCCCCGACCGGCCGCCCCGCGCCCGTCTTATTTCCGCACCCTACCGCAGCCCCTAGATGCAGGGGAGGAACCAATGGCAGGTCACATCCATGAAAGTCATCATCCTAGCCGCCGGCCAAGGCCGCCGTCTTCTGCCCTGGACTCACGACCTTCCCAAGTGTCTGCTGCCGTTCGCCGGTAAGCCCCTGATCGGCTGGCAGCTTGCGGCGCTGGGCGCCAATCAGGTGGACGAGGTGGTGGTCATCACCGGCTTCGCCGCCCACGACGTCGAACGCGAGGTGGCGCGCCTGACGCCGCCAGGACTCAAGGTCACCACCTTGTTCAACCCATTCTTCGCCGTGGCCGACAACATCGCCAGTTGCTGGGTGGCGCGTGAGCATCTGAACGGCGACGTGGCGGTGCTGAACGGCGACACCCTGTTCGAACCGGGGCTGCTGGCCCGCTTGTCGGAGCAGGCTAGCGCCCCCATCAACGTCAGCGTGGACATCAAGGCGGCCTATGACGCCGACGATATGAAGGTGCAGCTCAAGGAGGGCAAGGTGGTCCGCATCGGCAAGACCCTACCCGCCGATGCCACCGACGCCGAATCCGTGGGCCTGGTGCTGTTCAAGGGCCTGGGCGGCCCACTGTTCATCTCGGCGCTGGACAGCGTCATGCGCCAACCGCGCGGCGTGTCGCGCTGGTTCCTGTCGGGCATCGACGATCTGGCCCCACGCGGCGTGGTCGGCGCCGTCTCTATCGCCGGGCTGGGCTGGACCGAGGTGGATTACCCCGGCGATCTGGGCCGCGCCGAAATGCTGGCACGCGGCTGGGTCCACAAAGAGCGCGCTCAAACGGCGGCAGAAGCGACCCCATCGCCCTACCCATTGGCGCGATGAGCTAGGCAGGCGGAAATCCACGCCGCGCCAGGATTTTCTCCACCAGCGCAAGATCTTCCGCCTTATCGACGTCGATCGCTGCCTCGGGGGCGTCCATTTCCACCACTGCGAGGC
>JAEZFE010000443.1 GCA_023437865.1 Pseudomonadota bacterium
TCCTTGACCATGCGGTCGATGTCAGAATCCGACAGGCCGCCCGAGGCCTGGATGCGGATCTGCTGCTCCTTGCCGGTGGCCTTGTCCTTGGCCTGGACGTTGACGATGCCGTTGGCGTCGATGTCGAAGGTGACCTCGATCTGCGGCACGCAGCGCGGCGCCGACGGGATGCCCATCAGGTCGAACTGGCCCAGCATATTGTTGTCGGCCGCCATCTCGCGCTCGCCCTGGAACACGCGGATGGTCACCGCGGTCTGGTTGTCCTCGGCGGTCGAGAAGACCTGGGACTTGCGGGTCGGGATGGTGGTGTTGCGGTTGATCAGGCGGGTGAAGACGCCGCCCAGGGTCTCGATGCCCAGGCTCAGCGGGGTGACGTCGAGCAGCAGGACGTCCTTGACCTCGCCCTTCAGCACGCCGCCCTGGATGGCGGCGCCAATGGCGACCACCTCGTCGGGGTTGACGCCCTTGTGGGGCTCGCGGCCGAAGAATTCCTTCACCACTTCCTGGATCTTGGGCATGCGGGTCATGCCGCCGACCAGGATGACCTCGTCAATCTCGCTGGCCTTGATGCCGGCATCGCGCAACGCCGCCTTACAGGGCTCGATGGTGCGAGCGACCAGGTCCTCGACCAGGGCCTCCAGCTTGGCGCGGCTCAGCTTGATGTTGAGGTGCTTGGGGCCCGAAGCGTCGGCGGTGATGAACGGCAGGTTGACCTCGGTCTGCACCGACGACGACAGCTCGATCTTGGCCTTTTCGGCGGCCTCCTTCAGGCGCTGCAGGGCCAGGCGGTCCGAGCGCAGGTCGATGCCCTGCTCCTTTTTGAACTCGTCGGCCAGGTAATCGATGATGCGGGCGTCGAAGTCTTCACCGCCGAGGAAGGTGTCGCCGTTGGTGGACTTCACCTCGAACACGCCGTCGCCGATCTCGAGCACCGAGACGTCGAAGGTGCCGCCGCCCAGATCGTAGACCACGATGGTGCCGGCGCCCTTGCGCTCCATGCCATAGGCCAGCGCGGCGGCGGTCGGCTCGTTGATGATGCGCAGCACTTCCAGGCCGGCGATCTTGCCGGCGTCCTTGGTGGCCTGGCGCTGGGCGTCGTTGAAATAGGCCGGGACGGTGATCACCGCCTGGGTCACGGTCTCGCCCAGATACGCCTCGGCGGTTTCCTTCATCTTGGTCAGGATGTAGGCCGAGATTTGGCTGGGGCTCTGCTTCTTGCCGCCGCCATCCACCCAGGCGTCGCCGTTCTCGCCGTTCACGATGTGATACGGCACCAGGTTCATGTCCTTCTTGGTGATCGGATCATCGAACCGGCGGCCGATCAGGCGCTTGATGGCGAACAGGGTGTTGGTCGGGTTGGTCACCGCCTGGCGCTTGGCCGGCTGGCCGACAAGGCGCTCGCCCGAATCGGCGAAGGCGACCATGGAGGGCGTGGTCCGCATGCCCTCGGCGTTCTCGATGACGCGGGCGGCCTTGCCCTCCATCACGGCGACGCAGGAATTGGTGGTGCCCAGGTCGATACCAATCACTTTGCTCATCTTGGTCCTCTTATCTTGCGGCGGGTCTCAGGCGGTCCTCAAAGAGTTCACGGCAACCGCCGAACCCCCTTCAGGTGAAATGGATCAACGAGTTCGATGACGCCAATCGCGTCACACCGGCGTTATATAGGGTGGTGTTGGGGGCCTGCAACAACGGGGGAGCGTCCGCCGAAGCCATGATCATCTCGGCCAGCTATCGCACCGATATTCCGGCGTTCTATGGCGCGTGGTTCATGAACCGCTTCCAGGCGGGCTTCGCCAAGGTGGTGAACCCGTACGGACGGCAGGTTTCCACCGTTCCGTTGCGCCTGGGCGTGGATGGGTTCGTGTTCTGGACACGCAATGCCCAACCCTTCCGCCCGGCGTTGGCCATGGTGCAGCGTGCCGGGCTGCCGTTCATGGTCACCTATACCGTGACCGGCTATCCGCGCGTGCTGGAGACCTCAGTCATCGACGCCGAGCGTGCGGTGGCCGATATCCGGGCGCTGGTCGCGACATTCGGGCGGCGTTCGGTGGTGTGGCGCTACGACCCCATCCTGTTTTCCGAGCTGACCCCGCCCGACTTCCACCGCACCAATTTCGCCCGCCTCGCCGATGGGCTGGCCGGCGTGGTCGACGAGGCGGTGATCTCCTTCGCCGCCATATATAAGAAGAGTGCGCGCAATCTGGCTGCCGCCGCCTGCGCCCACGGGTTTGGCTGGGGCGATGCTTCCACCGACGACAAGCGGCAGTTGGCGTCCGAGTTGGCGGGGCTGGCGGCGGCGCGAGGGATGAAGCTGTCTGTGTGCTCGCAGGCGGATTATACCGTTTCCGGAACGAGCCCGGCGGCATGCATCGATGCGCGACGGCTGGAGGACGTTGCGAAGGGTTGGAGTCTCGCCAGCGGCATCGCCGCCAAGATCAAGGGCAACCGCCCCGGCTGCCTGTGCTTCGAAAGCCGCGACATCGGCGAATATGACACCTGTCCGCACGGCTGCACCTATTGTTACGCCGTTAGTTCGCGCTCTCTCGCCAAGCGCCGCCATGCCGAGCACGACCCGGCGGGCGAGTTCCTGTTTCCGCCGCCATGGGCGGCTTCCACCGCCGAAGCCCCGGACAGGTTGGTGTGAGGCACAGAGAAGCCCCTCTGTGTCTCCGCGTCTCTGTGGTTAAATTCCGGTCAGAGCAAAGCCAACGCTTGGAGTTCCCCATGACCCCCGCCCAGGTTGACGAGTTTTATGCCCGTCTCGCGGCCAAGATGCCCAATCCCAAGAGCGAGCTAGACTACGTCAATCCCTACACCCTGCTCGTGGCGGTGGTGTTGTCGGCGCAGGCGACCGATGCGGGCGTCAACAAGGCCACACGGCCGCTGTTCGCCATGGTGACGACGCCGCGGCAGATGGTGGCGCTGGGCGAGGACGCGCTGCGCGAGGCGATCCGCACCATCGGCCTGTTCAAGACCAAGGCCAAGAACGTCATCGAGTTGTCGCGCATCCTGGTCGATCGGCATGGCGGCGAGGTGCCGCACGATCGCGCCGCCCTGGAAGCGCTGCCCGGTGTCGGCCGCAAGACCGCCAACGTGGTGCTGAACGTGGCGTTCGGCGAGCCGACAATCGCTGTCGACACCCATTGCTTCCGGGTCGGCAACA
>JAEZFE010000476.1 GCA_023437865.1 Pseudomonadota bacterium
CTGCACCGTCATTCCGGGCAGGATGCGATTGCGGGCGGGATCGTCGCCCACATGGGCCTTTTCCAGCGCGACCATACCCTTGTAATAGGGGTTCTTCTTCTCATCGAGGAAGGTGGACGGCGAGACCTGCACCAGGGTGCCCTCGACCGCGCCGAAGCGCGCGAAGTCGTAGGAGGTGACCTTGATGCGTACCGGCTGGCCCGGCTTGACGTGGCCGATGTCGCGCGGCGTGATCTGGTTTTCGACCATCAGGGTATCATCCACCGGCACGATCTTGGTGACCATGCCGCCCTGCTGGATCACGGTTCCAGGGCTGGTCACCGCCAGCTCCTGAATCAATCCGCGCACCGGGGCGATCACGTCGAGGCGGGTGACGCGGTCTTCCAGCTTCGCGCGGGCTTCCTTGAGCTGGGCCAATTCGGCGGTAACGCCGCCCATCTCGTTGAAGGCGTCCTGGGTCAGCTTGCTGCCCAGATCGGTACGGCGCTGCTCGGCCTCGGCCAGCGCTTCGCGGGCAGTGGCGACCTGCCCCTCCAGGCGGTTACGCTCACCCTTCAGGCGTTCGAATTCACGCATGGTGTTGAGATACACCACCTGCGAGGTCAGGCCCTTCTTGACCAGATCCTCGCGGATGGCGACCTCGCGCGACAACAGCTCGATCTGCGGCTTGATCGAGGCGATCTGACGCTGAAACAGGGCAATGTCGGCCTTGCGCTGGTCGATCTGACGGTCCAGCACGGCGGTGGCGGTCTCGCGTGCCTTGTTCTGAGCGTCGAAGATGGTGCCCTGGTCATGGGCCTGGATGTCGGCGTCGGCGGCGAAGTCCGGCGTGCGACCCTCGGCAAAGGCGCGCAGGCGCTCGGCCTAGAGCTCCAGGCCCGCCTCGCGCGCCTTGAGCTGTTCCAGTTCGGCCTTGGCCTGGGCGGGGTCCAGCCGCAGCAGCACCTCGCCGGCCTGAACAAGTTGGCCCTCCTTGACCAGCACCTCGGCGACAATACCGCCCTCCAGATGCTGGATGGGGCGGATATTGGTCAACGGCACCACCGAGCCGAAGGTGACGGCGCTTTCCTTCACCGGGGTGATGCCGCTCCAGGCGATCAGCGCCAAAACCGTCAGGATGGTGGTGAGCACGGTGCCGCGCACCAGCGGACCGACGCCGCCCTCCTCGAACACCACGGCCTGGGCCAGGTGGCGACGGAAGCGGTTGATCTGGTCGGACTCGACAACCTCTTCCTGGGCCTCGGGCGGTTCGGGGAACAGGCGGAACACCAGGAACGAAACCACGGTCAGCGCCAGCACGATGCCCACAGTGGCGAACACGGCGGTACCGCCGGCAGTTTCCGCACCGGTCATCGCGGCACCTTCGGCCACCGCGCGCAGGAACAGGATGGCGGCCATCAGCAGCGCCAGGGTGAAGCGGGCATGGCCCAACGGGCGCAGCACAATGCGCGCCTGATGAAGCAGCAGCGAGCGGCCCAGCACCACAGCGGCCCCCAGTCCGACCAACATGCCCCACAGATGGGCCAAGGTGGCGGGCCGGATGCACGGCGAGGCCAGCAGGCACGAGGGGGCGGCCAGCGCCGCCCACAGGCCCAATGCCAGGGCGGGCGCTACGGTGATGACGGCCAGCGAACCGGGCGCGCCCTTGGGCACGCCGGCGACGTCGCGCCCGAACATGACGGCGAGCGGCGGGATGAAGGCCCAGGCCAGCGCCACCGCGAAATCAAAGTGGTCGGGCCGCCCCAGGCCGGCGGCGGCGCCGGGGGAGTCATAGACGCTGAAGGCCAGACCCCGGAACAGCGCCATCGCCACCGCGCCGCCGGTGAACGAGGTGCGACGACGCGCGACCAGGTAGACCAGCGCCATCAGGCTTTGAATGGTTCCCAGAATGGGCAGGGCTAGGACGAGCGACACTTTACGGTTCCTCCGACCTTCAACGGGTAGCCATCTTGGCGCGGACTTCCGCAGCCGGGCCGGCGATACGCACGGCGCCGTTGTCCAGAACGATGATCTGGTCGGCAAGGCCCAGATGGCTGGGGCGGTGGGTGACCATCAGAATGGTCGCCTTGCCCCGCATGGCTTCAATGAAATTGCGGAACGCACGGTCGCCTTCGAAATCGAGGCCGGTGACCGGTTCGTCCAGCAGGATGATGGAGCTTTTCTTCATGTAGGCACGGGCCAGCGAGATGCCCTGGGCCAGGCTGGGCGACATGCGATTCGAGCGCGAATCCCCCACCCGGGTGTCAAGGCCCTTGGGCAGCGCCGCAACCTCTTCCCACACGCCGGCAGCCTTGAGTGCCCAGTTGAGATCGGCATCCGACGCGGTGGGATGGGCCAGCCGCAGGTTCTGGGCGATGGTGCCGAAGAACAGCTGGGGCACCTGCGGCGCATAGCCGATGGCCTTGCGCAGCTCGATGGGGTCCATCTGACGGATGTCGAGGTCGTCGATCGTCACATTGCCGGCCTGGGGCTGATACAGCCCGGCCAGGACCTTGAGCAGCGTGGACTTGCCGGCGCCGTCGGGGCCGACGATGGCCACAACCTCACCCGGCTTGGCCTCGAACGAGATGCCCAGCATCGCCGGGTCGGCCTCGTTGGAATAGCGCAAGGACACGCGCGAGAACGCCACATGGCCCTTGAACTTCATCAGCCCGCCGCCGGAAGACGCCCGCCCCTCGCGCTCGGAGCGGAAGCCCACCAGGGTTTCCAGTTGGCGGATGGACGAACGGGTCTGCTCGATGCGGGTGACGGTGGAAAACCCGGTTTGGATCGGCGCCAGCACCCGCCACACCACCATCATGGAGGCGATCAGCGCACCGGCGGTCATGTTGCCGGCCAGCACCTGGTGGACGCCCACCGCCATGGTGGCCAGCCCAGAGAGGATGACCAGGCTTTGCGAGATCACCGCCAGCCCGCCCGACATGGAAGCCGACGAGCTGCCGGCCATGGCGGCGGCGGCCGCGTAGCCGCGGAAACGGGTCTGCCAGATGGGCTCCAGCGCGGCGGCGCGCAACGCCCGCATTTTCAGCAGCGATTCGACCAGGAACTCGTTGCGCTTGGTCGATGCGCGGCCTGCCAGGGCGACGCGGCGGCGCACCAGGGGCATCAACCCCAAGACCAGGACGGCGAAGATGGCAAGCGCCGCCACCGGCACCAGCGCCACCGGGCCGCCCAGGATGGTCAGCACCACCAGATAGAGCAGCACGAAGGGCAGGTCCAACAGCACGGCCGCGACACCACCGCCGAAGAATTCGCGGAAGCTTTCCAGATCCTTGAAGCGCGCGAGCTGGCTGCCGATGCTGGCACGCTCGGTCAGCGCCAGGGGCAGCAGCAGGGTGCGCTCGAACACGGTGGAGGAAACCACGTAGCCAATGCGCGAACCCACATAGCCGGTGGCGCGTGAGCGCAGATCGCGCAGCACTTCGTCACCGGCGATGACGATCAGCACGCCGGCCAGGAACGAGATCAGCATGGCGATGTCGCCCGATGCGATGATCTTGTCATAGACCGACATGGTGAACAGCGGCACACCCAGCGACAGCACATTGATGATCAGGCTTTGGCCGAGTACCGCCCAGATCACCCCATGGAAGCGCCCGAACAGCTTCTTGAACCAGCCGGTCTGAGGCCCCTGCTGGGCCAGGGGCTGGGCTTCCTCGGTGGGGGTGAAGAAGTATGCGGTTCCCCACAGGCGTGGCGGTACGGTGACATGTTCCTCGCCGGTGCCGCCGTCGAACACCTTGACCCCGCCGACGCCATCCTCGCGCAGCACCATCGGGTTGCCCTTCAGGTCCACGAACAGGCAGGGCAGCAGGCGGTGATCCATATGCTCGCCGCGCACTTCAGTGCCGGACGAACCGTACCCCAGATTCGCGAAAACATTGCGGAAGGCGATGACGTCGAGCGAATTCACGAAGTGCGGCAGTGCCTCGGCCAGATGGCGCAGATCGCCGGCCCATTTGCTGGCCTTGAGCATGGGCAGCAGGCAGCGCCCGAGCGGTGAACCCGCCTCGATTTCGCGCAGGAAGTCGGTGCTGCCGGCCTCTTCGGGCAGGGCGGCCTCGGGCACGGCGGCCGGCTGGCTCACGGCCGGAAGAGCAGCGGCGGCCGCCGGCAGGGTGGTCACCGGCTCGCCCGGATTGGAGGCCGGATGCGCCGCTACCTGGCTGGTATCGGCCAGCCGTCCGCCGACCAGCTTGAATTGGCGGTCGGCCACATTCAGCAGCGACGGGCGCGGCGTCACCAGGATGATGGTGCAGCTGCCCTTCATCTCCTCCAGCAGGGTGCGCAGCGCCTGGTCACCGGCGCCGTCCACCGCCGAATTGGCCTCGTCGAACAGCACCACGCGGGGCCGCGCCACCATGGCCTGGGCGATGACGATCAGCTGGCGGATGCCGCGCGGCATGGAATCCTGCGCGCCCTCGCCGACAATGGTGTCGTAGCCCAGCGGCAACCGGGCGGCCACCCGGTCGATGCCCAGCTTGCGGGCGATGGCCTTGGCCTCGTCAGTGCGGCTGGGATCGAAGAGCGTCAGGTTTTCCAGGATGGTACCGCGGAACAGCTCGGGCCGCTGCGGGATGTAGGCCACCTGACGGCGCACCGAGGTGGGATCGTACTCGGCGATGTCATGGCCGTCGATCAGCACGCGGCCCGAATTGGGGGTGGTGGAGCCAGCAACCAGGCCCAGCACCGACGACTTGCCCGAACCGTTTTCACCACTGATACCGATCAGTTCGCCGGCGCGGAATTCCACCGACAGGCCATCCAGGACCACACGGCCATCGAAGGCCAGGGTAATATCCTCCAGCGTGACCGCACCGTCGACCGCCGGGAATTCTGGCTTGGCATCGCCAATCTGCGGCGCCAGCAATTCCTTGAGCCGCTCCTCGGCCAGCCGGGCGCTCTGGAAGCGGGTCCAGCGGTCCAGCGCTGCCTGCATGGGCTGGATGCAACGGCCCGCCAGCAGCGAGCACGCCGCCAGCACACCGGTGGTCATGTTGCCGTCGATGACTTCGATGGAGCCCACCGTGACCACCAGAATGGTGGTGAGGTGCGAGAACAGCAGCGCCAGCGAACCGGCCTTGGCCGACAGTTCGGAAACGCTGTACTCGGCCTGGGCGCTGTTCTCCAGCAGGCGCTCATAGCGCCGCCGCATCTGCTCTTCCATGGCCAGCGCCTTGATGGCGCCGATGCCGGACAACACTTCGACGATGAAGTTGATACGGCTGTCGTCGCTGGCCATCCGCTTGACGAGCGCGTCACGCATCTTGCGGCCCAGCAGGATGGCGGTGGCGGTGAAAGCGGCGGTCAGCACCAGCGGCACAAGGACCAGCCAGCCACCGAAGGCCAGCAGCAACAGCAGATACAAAACCGCGAACGGAATGTCGAACACCGCCAGGAAGGCCTGGCCGGAATAAAAATCCTTGAGCGAATGGATGGCGTTCAGCGTCTCGGCGTGGGCGCCGGTGCCCTTCTTCTCGAACTCGCCGATCGGTTGGCCCAACAGCGCGTTGAACGCGCGCGACGAAGCCAGGTGCTCGAAACGGGAGCTGGTCCAGGACGTGATGGACGAGCGCGCCATCCGCAGCACGGCATCCAGCGCCTGTGCGACCAGAACACCGATGACCAAAGCGGTCAGCGTGTCGATCGAGGTATTGGGCAGAATGCGGTCGTAGACCTGCAACAACGTCAGCGGCAGGGCCAGTCCCAGCAGGTTGACCACCAGCGAGGCGGCCATGAGGTCGGGCAGATAGCGCCCGACGCCGGAGAGCTTGCGCAAAGCCTCGCTGGAGGTGGGAGCCAAGGCGCTCCGCAGCGCCCTGAACTCCGCCTTCCAGTCTACAGACGCCTTCCCCATCAGGCGTTGCCGATCACTCAACCCAGCTCTCCTTAGAACGTGATCTTCTCGACACCGTCGAGGTGGATCACCAGCCCATCAGCCGTGCCGTCGATCACCCGGATCTCGGCAGCCGTGCCAGCGGCGATGTCGAAGACGTGCGTCGCTGCGGGGATGTTCTGCTGGACACCGTTAACATACAGGTCGAACTGCGCGTGCATCCCCGAAAGATCCACCGTATCGGTGCCCGCCCCGCCATAGACGAAGTCGGCCAGGGCATCGCCCGGCGCGTGGACCTGGTCGCCGGCACTGAAGACGAACAGGTCGTCGCCAGCATCGCCGTACAGCTTGTCCGAGCCAGTGCCGCCATGGATGGTGTCGTTGCCGGCACCACCATGAATGGTGTCATTGCCGCCCAGCCCCTTGAGCACTTCGCTGATGGCGGTGCCGTTCAGCACGTTGTTGCCAGCATCGCCCTCGATGGGCGACGGCGCGGTAACGGCCAGCGTGAAATTCTTGGAGAGCGTGGCGGTGGACGCGTTGCTGGTTTCCTTGCTGGTCGCCTGGACCGACAAAGTGTAGCTGCCCGCCACGTTGTCCTGGGGCGTGAGCGTCAGGTTGTTCAAATCGCCGGCGGCCAGCGTCCACGAGCCGTCACCATTCTTGGTTCCGGCGCTGAGCGTGGCGGTGCTGGGAATGCCGCTGATCTTTAGGCTGAGCGTCTCCGACGGGTCGTTCACCGCCGAACTGAGATCCAGCGCGATGGGTGTGCCCCAGGTGCCGGAGGCATCGTGCACGGTCAGATCCGGCACATCGGCCACCGCGTTAACGGTCACCGTGGCATTCACCGTCGAGGACACCGCCTCGGCTGCGGTGCCGTCCTGCGAATGGGCCGCCACAGCCAGAGTGATGACGCCCGCGTAATTGGCCGGCCCCTGGATTGTCAGCAGATTGCTGCCGCTGATGCTGGCCAGTTGCGCGGCGGTGAGAATGGCCGTGCCGGTACCGTCAATGGCGATGTCGGTGGAGCCCAGCTTGAGCACCGACCCCGCCGGGATACCGCCGACAGTGACCCAATGGGTCTCAGACCCATCGTTATCCGGCCAAGTCAGCTGTGGCATGTTGATGGTGATCGGCGCGTCCTCGTTGCCCGACGACGCCGCAATGGTGAAGCTGTTGGGCAGATCGCTGACCGCTTCCACCTGCACAGTGACCTGCACGGTGGTGCTGGCGGCGGCGGCGGTGCCGTCGGTGCTGGTGGCGGTGACGGTCAGGGTGAAGTC
>JAEZFE010000536.1 GCA_023437865.1 Pseudomonadota bacterium
GACCATAGTCGGTGCCGGCCTTCAGCACGTCGGCCAGGCGCGCGGCCCAGAACGCGTCGTTCAGACGAATGTTGATGAAGCCCGGACCGGCCACTTCCACGGCGGTCACCGCTTCGTGCTTGCGCAGCTCCTCGGCCAGGGCCTCGGCAATGTCGCGCGGCTTCTGGCCGGCCGCCTTCGACAGCACCATGGCGGCGTTGGTGGCGACGTCGCCGTGGCTCTCCTCGCGCGGCGGCTCGGCGGTCACCTTGGAGATGTCCAGGCCTTGGGGCAGCTTGCCGGCATCGGCCAGACGCTGGAGGGAAGCGGTAATCTCGTCCTTGAAATACTTGAACAGGTTCATGGCTTCTCTTGCATGTCGAAAAGCCGGCGATGCTCGTCCAACGCGAAGCGGTCGGTCATGCCGGCGATGTAATCAGCCACCACGCGGGCGGTCTTGGCGGTGCCCGCTCCGTCCGACAGCCGCCGCCATTCGGGCGGCAGGCATTCGGGCTCGGCGTGCAGCAGGTGGAACAGGTCCTTGACCACGCGGCGCGCCTTCGAGGTCATGCGATTGACCAGGAAGTGGCGGTACATGTGGGGGAACAGGAACTGCTTGAGCGCCTTGTCATTGGCGCGCATCTCGTCCGAGAACGATACGAGCGGCTGGCCCAGCCGGCGCACATCGTCGGCGCTTTTCGGCTTGAACTCGTCGATGCGGCGCTGGGTCTCGGCGATCAGGTCCAGGATCATCATGCCGATCATGCGCCGCACGGTCTCGTGGATCTGCAAGCTCAGCTCGACGCCGGGATATTCCTTGGCGACCGCGTGCAGCATGGGGCCGACCAGCGGCACGTCCTCCAGGTCGCGGATAGTGAACAGGCCGGCGCGCAGGCCATCGTCAATGTCGTGATTATTGTAGGCGACATCGTCGGACAGCGCCGCCACCTGGGCCTCGGCGCTGGCATAGGTGCCCAGCTCCAGATCGTGCTTGGCCACATATTCGGTGATGGCCCCGGCCAGCTCGTGCGGACGGCGCGCAAGCGGACCGGCCAGCGGGCCATTATGCTTGACCAGCCCCTCCAGCGTCTCCCAGGTCAGGTTCAGGCCGTCGAATTCCACATAGCGGCGCTCCAGCTTGGTGACCACGCGCAAGGATTGGGCGTTGTGGTCAAAGCCGCCGAAATCGGCCAGCACCTCCTGAAGCGCGTCCTCGCCGGCATGACCGAACGGGGTGTGGCCCAGATCGTGGGCCAGGGCCAGGCTTTCCGCCATGTCCTCGTCGAGGCCAAGCACCCGGCTGATGGAGCGCGCGATCTGCGACACCTCCAGCGAGTGAGTCAGGCGGGTGCGGAAATTGTCGCCCTCGTGATAGACGAAGACCTGGGTCTTGTATTGCAGCCGGCGGAACGCGGCGGAATGGATGATGCGGTCGCGGTCACGCTGGAACGGCGTGCGCGTCTGGCTCTCCGGCTCCGGGTGGAGACGGCCGCGCGAATCCTCGGGCCGGCAGGCATACGGCGCCAGAATCGCGGAGCGGGAAAGCGGGGTCGCATTCATGGCTCGGACACTAACCGTCACGGGCGTCGAACGCAACCACGCACCCCGGCGGGGGACTGGCGGAATCCGCCCGCGCACCCCATTTCTCCGATAAGGGGCAGCAAGGCTGACCGGTCTTCCCCCCGGCGGGCGGAGTTTGCTATGCTTTGACCATCGCTCCGCCGCGCCCCGCATTGTGATTGGAGATCCCATGGCCGATACGGCAACCCTTTCCGAGCCCCGCGTCGCGCTGACCGCCAGCGCCGCCCAGCGCGTGCAAGTCCTGATCGATCAGGAAGGCAAGCCCAACCTGATGCTGCGCCTGTCCGTCTCGGGCGGCGGCTGCTCGGGCTTCCAGTACGGCATCACGCTGGACGACCAGATCAACGACGACGACGTGGTGACCGAACAGCACGGCACCAAGCTGGTGGTGGACCAGACCTCGCTGGACGTGCTGGCGGGCACCGAAGTGGATTTCGTCGAGGACCTGATGGGCGCCTCGTTCCAGTTCCGCAACCCCAACGCCAGCTCGACCTGCGGCTGCGGCTCCAGCTTTTCGGTCTGACCTACCAATCCGCGCAACGGGCCGAGACACGCCGGTAATTCTCGTGCGTGTCGATGGCCGCGTTGTCGCGCTCGGTGGCGGCCTTGTAGCGCGCCAGCACCGGTTCGGCGCCCTTGAGAAAGTACGAACTGGCTTCGCGTGCCGCCTGGTCGGCGGTGCCAGAAACGATACGCGGGCGCAGGCCCGCTGCCAGTTCAGCCAGCCGCGCCCGCAGCGCGCGCTCGGCTTCGGCAAAATGGCGCCGGGTGATGGCGACGTGCTGGTTCTCGTGCTCCCAGACCTCACGATAGGGGCAGGTGCCAGGGCGGTACTCGGCGGCGATATCGACCATCAGTTCGGCCACCTTCCAACTGGCCTCCATCTGGGCGAGTTGGGCGCACAACCGCCCATCGGCCAAACGGAAGAAGCGCAGGGTCGGCTTTACCGAAAACGCCGTCTTGCTTTGCGTCAGCCCGGCGTGATGCGCCCCGCCGCCGCTCCGGGGGCTGAGGCCCGCCAACTGGGTCCGCGTCATGCTGTTTCGATAGGTGGGCGGCGGCAGCTCGGACGACAGGCTGAGCGGCAAGGGCGACGGTAACGGCGCCGCGCCGGCGGGCGGGCATTGCTGGGCATGGGCTGCGCCGGAAAGCGCCATGACGAACAGGGCCTGACGCACGAGCCCTCTTGCCGTTATAACCATCTCGTCCCCTCACCCATCACCCGAGGCCCCATGGTCCGCATCGCCACCTGGAACGTCAACTCAATCAAGGCGCGCCTGCCCAACGTGCTCGACTGGCTCAAGCAGGCCAGCCCCGACGTGGTGCTGCTGCAGGAGATCAAGTGCCAGGATGAAAACTTCCCTTTCCTGGAGATCGAGGCGGCTGGCTACAAGGCGGCTGCGCACGGCCAGAAAAGCTATAATGGCGTCGCAATTCTGTCTAAGCACCCCATCGGCAATGTGGTGCGCGGCCTGCCGGAAGCCAATGGCGACGAACAGGCCCGCTATATCGAGGCCGATGTGGCGGGCTACCGCGTCGCCTCCATCTACCTGCCCATCGGCAATCCGGCACCGGGCGAGAAATACGATTACAAGCTGGCGTGGATGCGGCGGCTGGTCACCCACGCCAAGGCCTTGCTCGCCACCGGGCAGCCGTTCGTGCTGGCCGGCGATTACAACGTCTGCCCCACCGACGACGACGTCTACGACCCCGTCAACTGGAGCATGGACGCTCTGTGCCGGCCGGAAAGCCGGGGGCTGTTTCGCGAATTATGTCACCTTGGGTTGACCGAGGCATTCCGCTCCCTACATCCAGAGCCGCACCGTTATACTTTCTGGGATTACCAGGCGGGAGCGTGGCCACGCGACAACGGGCTGCGCATCGACCACCTATTACTGTCGCCCCAGGCCGCCGATCGCTTGGTTGCCTGCGACATCGACAAGGGGCCGCGCGGCCAGGACAAGGCGTCCGACCACACTCCCATCTGGGTCGAGTTGACATAAGCAGCCGCATTCACACATGCCATTGTGTGAATGCGTCGATTTTTACAACTTTGTTCTTGTTATTGAGATTTAGAATTTGTATTAAAGCAGTGCGCCCGTGATGTGGCGCACCCAGGCACCATCAACGAGCTGAGCAATGTCATCCAACATTCTCGAGAAGACGGTCCTTGACGTTCATCATTGGACCGAATCCCTGTTCACCCTGAAGCTGACCCGCGACCCCGGTTTCCGCTTCGAGAGCGGCCAGTTCGCCATGATCGGCCTGATGGTGGACGGCAAGCCGCTGATGCGCGCCTATTCCATGGCCAGCGCCGCCTACGAGGAGCACCTGGAGTTCCTCTCCATCAAGGTGCCCAACGGCCCCCTGACCTCGCGCCTGCAGCACGTCAAGGTCGGCGACAAGATCCTGGTCAACAAGAAGACCACCGGCACGCTGATCCTCGATAACCTGCTGCCGGGCAAGCGGCTCTACCTGCTCGCCACCGGCACCGGGCTTGCGCCCTTCCTGTCGATCATCAAGGATCCGGCGGTGTATGAGCGCTACGATCAGGTGGTGCTGGTTCACGGCGTGCGCCACGTCGCCGATCTGGTTTACGGCGATTTCATCCGGACCGATCTGCCGCAGAACGAGTTCTTCGGCGAGGAGGCCCGCCACAAGCTGGTGTACCACCCGACCGTGACGCGTGAGCCCTATGTCAACCAGGGCCGCATCACCGATCTGGTCAAGAACGGCAAGCTGTTCGAGCGCCTGGGCGTTCCCCACATCTCCCCCGACGAAGACCGGGTGATGATCTGCGGCAACCCGCAGATGATGAACGACCTCGCCGAGCACCTGGACACGCTGAGCTTCGAGCAAGGCAGCAATGCTGGCCCCGGGCATTACGTGATCGAAAAGGCATTCGCGGAGAAATAAATCCGCAGCGCACACGAAAAGGCCCGCACCATGGTGCGGGCCTTTTCGTG
>JAEZFE010000378.1 GCA_023437865.1 Pseudomonadota bacterium
CCGCTAAGGGCTGGGGCGCTTGCCCCTTATGTCCGTCGAAGCCCATCTGATGCCGCCTTCAGCGTCTCGGCGCTATGTTTGAGCGCCAGACGCTCGGCATCGTCGAGAGTGGGCCATAGTGCATCGCCAGCGCCCAGGGCGCCAACCACGCGGGGCAGCGACAGCGCAACATTGCGCACGCCCTCGACCTCAGGGGTGAGGGTGGACACCGTCAGGACGGCGCGTTCATCGGCGGCGATGGCCTGGACAATCCTGGCGATGCCGCCGCCGATGCCGAACCAAGTGGCGCCCTTGCCGGCGATGATCTTGTAGGCGGCGCAGCGCACGCCCTGATCGATGGCCTGCTTATCGGTGTCGCTCAGCGGCCTGCCGCGCTGAAGCGCCAGCGCCTCCACCGGAATAGCGCCGACCGCGGCGCTCGACCAGCACAGCACCTCGGAATCACCGTGCTCCCCCAGCACCCAGGCATGGACCGATTTGGAGCTCACGCCCAGGAATTCACCTAAAAGGGCACGGTAGCGGGCGGTGTCGAGGATGGTGCCCGAGCCGATGACGCGCGAGGGCGGCAGGCCGGACAATTGGGTGGCCACCTCGGTCATGATGTCCACCGGATTGGTGGCGACCAGGATGACCGCGTCAGGGGCATGGCCTAGCACCTGGGGAACGATCTCGGCGAAGACGGCGGCATTGCGGCCCAGCAACTCCAGCCGCGTCTCGCCCGGTTTCTGGCTGACGCCGGCGGCCAGTACGACCACGCCCGAACCGGCCATGTCGGCATAATCGCCAACGGTGACGCGCACCGGATAGGCGAAGGGGGTTGCGTGCAGGATGTCTTGGGCCTGGGCTTCGGCCAGGGCGCGGTTACGGTCAACCAGCACCACCTCGGAGGCGGCGCCGCGCATCACCATGGCGAAAGCGGCAGACGCTCCGACCATTCCGGCGCCGACGACGGTGACCTTCATCGGAAACTCCTCAAACAGGGTTTCCGTTAAGGTAGCGCATTTTCCTGGGAGGGAAAGTGGCGCGAGTGACGGGGCTCGAACCCGCGACCTCCGGCGTGACAGGCCGGCGCTCTGACCAACTGAGCTACACCCGCAACCAAACCGAAGAGGGTCGTTCTTCGGCGAAATCTCACACAGGAAATGGCGCGAGTGACGGGGCTCGAACCCGCGACCTCCGGCGTGACAGGCCGGCGCTCTAACCAACTGAGCTACACCCGCTCCGGTGTGAGGGCCGGGGATATACCAAGCTCTTCGGACCTGCGCAAGCAGTGTTTTTCATATTCGTGCGTTTTCTCACTGCGACGGCGGATTTCCGCTATACTCGGCAGGCAGAAAAAGGAGGCCTCCATGGGCGACGTCGTCAACCTCAACCGCTGGCGCAAGGCTAAGGCGAAAGAAGACAAGGCCCGCCAAGCCGAGGTCAACCGCGTGGCGTTCGGCCGCAGCAAGGCCGAGAAGCAGGCGGCAAGCAAGCAGGCCGAGCAGGTTGGCAAGGAGCTGGACGGCAAGAAGCTCGAGGATTAGCCCGCCCAGAAGCGATCCGTCCGGCCCAGGCGCTTCCATGCCTTATCCGCCGCCTTCACCAATTTGGGCCGGCGTGCCTGATGCCATCCGGCGACCATGCCGGAGGCCCAGTCATGCGGGCCGCCGCTACCCAACTTCTCTCCCGCCACCACGATATCGTTGATCTGGCCAAGCACCTCTTGGAGCTTCGATAGTGCCGACAGGTAGGGCTTGACCGCCGGCTTGCCGTAGAGGGGGGCGAAGAATTCGCACGCATAGCGCAATTGCTTGCCCAGGATGCGCACCTCGTGCAGATGAGCGGGCGATAGCTTTTCCAGCCTCTTGCCCGCTGCCTTGCGCAGGCGCTTGGCAAGCTTGTCCAGCACTGCGCGGGCGAACGGCTTGACCATCTCACCTGTCCGCGTGGGGCCGGGCAGGGCGCTGTCGGTGCACCAATCGCCGGCCTCGACCCAGGAGCCCAGGTCCAGCAGCAGGGCAGTGCAGCGGCGGTCTTCGACAGCGGCAACGGCGGCGGCGAAGTCATGCGCGCGGCGTTCGTCCCAGTGATGGTGGAGATCGGTCATGACCGGCCCGGCATGCTTCTCCGCAACGGGGACCACGATCTCAGCCAGGAACACCTCGCTGTCGCGGGCTGGGCCCAGAACGGCGAGCAGCCACCTGATCTCTGCCCTGATTTGCGCCAGTTGCGGCCCCTTGACCAATGGGCCGAACACCTTCAGCGCCGAGCGCAGCCGCCGCAGCGCCACCCGCATCTGATGGATTGCTTCAGGGTCGCGTTCCTGGAGCAAGGCGCGCTCGTTGGCCAGCAGGTGATGCAGGCAATTGCGGGCGATGGCGCGGAATGCCTCGCCGAGGTCCATGCCATCGCCCAGTTGCACGGGCTTGGCCTTAACTGGTGCTGGCGTCGTGCCCGCCGCCAGGGCATAGCCACGGTCCGATTTTGACGAGGCGAGCAAGCGGGCCGGAACCAACTCGGCGATGTCATGGGCAAGGGCGAACAGGCGGTCGGGAGAGCCCTCCTGAAGCTCGATCTCTATCTCGGCGATCGCCTCACGGGCCTCGCCGGCCATGATCAAACCTTCGTCCAGCGCCAGCTCGGCCCGCCACCCCTCGCCGCCGAGCGGGATGGCGATGCGCTTGACTTCGGTGGCGAAGAGAGGGGAAAGCCGGTCTGCCAGGTGTTCGTCTTGCAACTGGGGCAGGCCGGTGGCGCGCAACTGCCGGCCATCCAGTGTCTCGCCGGCCACCGGTGCTTCCCATTCCTGGCGCGAGAACAGTCCGGAGGCGCGATCACCGGCGGTCTTGACGGTTTGCAGCCAAACACTGCCCGATTGGCGCAGTCGGACGGTGATGCCCTCACGGGCAAGGTCGTGGTTGGGCGTGTCGTAGTAGATGGAGCGCAGCCGCTTGATCGCCGGTTTCCCCTGGCGGTGACGCGTCACCAGGCCGCTGCGCCTGACGCGCGCCAACGCATCGCGCGGTACCGCCAGCTTCAGTTCAATTTCTTTGTCGTCCATGCCGTCCTCCCGCCGCGCCATGACATCCCATTGGCGCGGCGGCGTCAAATCCATGGGCATTAACATTGTATGAACCGTCTGCGGGCCATGGTATGGCTCGACTTCCAGGTGGCCTCGCCGCCCTCTCTCCTGTATCCCAGGGATGGTGGTAGGGCTTTTCGCGCGCAAGGTGGGGGATCAGATGAGCACCCTTTCTCGTTTCGGACACTGTGTCGCCGCCGCGCTGACAGTGGCGTCGCTGGCTGGCTGTGCCGCGGTGCTCGATCCGCGCGGTACCCAGGACATGGTGGGGGAGGCGGTCAATCAGGATGCCTCGGACCGTGCCATGGCGTCGCTGGCCCGTGGCGATTACGCCGCCGCCGAGCGCCACGCGCTGACCGCGCTCAAATACAATCCCAAGGACCCCATCGCGCTGATGGTGGCGGGGCTGTCCTATCAGGGGACGGGGCGCTACGATTTGGCCCGTCAGTATTACGAAGTCATCATCAGCAACAGGCTGCCCGGCTCCATCGTGGTGCCGGCCGATGGCGGGCTGGTGATGCCGCGTTCGGTGGTTGACGTGGCGCGCGCCAATATGGCGGCCATCGACAAGATCGCGGGCCGCTCCATTCCGCGCAGTATTCAGGAATCCGGGCGCCCGCCGGTCAATTCGGCGGTGGGGGCGCCGCCATTCCCCAGCATCGAACCGGTTGCGCCGATGAACCGCCCTCAGGTGGCCGCCGGCCAGATGGAGCCGGTGAGCGCCTACTCGCCAGTGGGCCAGATCTCGGACGCCGAGTTCAACGTGGCGGGGCGCTTCCGCATCCTCAAGCGGCTGCTTGATGACGGTCTGATCACGCCCGACGAATACAGCCGCCGCCGCGCGGCCAATGCCGGCGCCCTGCTGCCGTTCACCCTGCCGGCCGCGTCGGTCGGGCTCGACCGTCCCGTCCCGGGGGACCAGGCGGTGGTCAGTCGGCTGCAGGCGCTCGCCACCGCGCTCGAAGCGCGCGAGATCACGCCGGTCGATCAGGCGGCCGAGCGGATCACCATCCTTGACGCTTTGCTTCCGGCTCAGCCGCGCAAGCTCGACAATCCGCCGCTGCCGCCCAAGGACATGATCGAGGCGTCACAGGCGGTGGGCCGTGTAGAGCGCCTGCGCCTCGCCGGCCTGATCACCGATGCCGAGGCGCGCAAGGAGAGGGAGGGCATCGAACGTTCGCTCGATAGCCAGCTCGCCGGTCAGCGCGTGAGCGGCACCGCCACCGGCTTGCGTCCGGGGACGCCCGGTTCCGCCGGTCCTTCGGCCCCCGCCGTGGCCAAGGTCACCGGCTGGGGCGTGCAACTCGCCACCGCGAAGACCGAGGATGGCGCGCGTAAGGCATGGGATGGCATCAAGGCCAAGTTCCCCGAGCAGCTCGGAGGGCTTGAGGCGCAGTATCGCAAGGACGCCAAGAGCGGCCGCACTAAGGTCATCGCCGGCCCGCTCGATGGCAAGGATGCCGCGCGCAAACTGTGCAAGACCCTCAAGCTGCATCGCCAAGGCTGCGACCCGGCCCAACTGTGAGTCATTGCCCATTGCCCCGGAGGCGAGATGGGCATACAGTGGAATTTCGTCACATTCGCTGTGGCGGGGCCGGAGCGTCAAGCCGCCGGCGGGCTTCGAAGGAAACGTCGGAGCGGTGAAAAAAGGGTTTGACGTAGGCCGGCGGAATGATTAGAAACCGGCCTCCCCGACGAACGGCCTAGCCGGAAGGTGGGGGCGGTGGAGAGCAATCAGCTCCGCCGGGCGCTTCGAGAAAAAGAAGCGGCGACGAAAAAAAGAGGTTGACGCCGGGCCGGCGGTTCGAATATAAACCGGCCTCCCCGCTGAACGGGGCAGCGACTGAAGCGAAAGCGGATGGCGCTGACGGAACCGGAAGGTTCCCGCTCTTTGACATTGTG
>JAEZFE010000059.1 GCA_023437865.1 Pseudomonadota bacterium
GTTATTGATGCTCGGGCGCTTCAGGCTGAAGCTGCAGCAGACGCGGAAGCGGCGGCCAGATATATCGCGAAGGATCGCGTGGACGGCGCCGCGGCTGAGATTGCCGGTGGGCCCGGGAAGACGGCCCGCGGTGACCATTTAACGCCCCTAGAACTGCTGGAGCGTATCCACGAATTCCGGCGGCAGATGCGAGGCGGGCGCCGGCTTGATCGCACGGAATATCGCCAAATGCGGCGCCTTGAGGAGCTCTACAGGGAATATGTCGAGGTGTATCACGGCGCAGGCCGTCGCCTTCAGCCGTCTTCCGGCGTTTCTCTTCGGACGCCTGAGGCCGAGGTGGGTGGTGAAGAGGCCCGTACCTCTCGTGATGGAGCGGAGATTGCTCGCGTCGACGAGGCTGGCTGGACGCGTGAGGTCGTTACCGGCTTGGCCGATCTCCGGGACGAGCTGCGCCAGGCCGAACCGGAGGACTGGTTCCGCGCTGCCTTCGGCTATTTTGTAATGCACGGCGCCTCGCCTGGGTCGATTCGACCAGGTGCCGACGTTGACCCAGCTGACTGGCTGACGGAGGACGACATCGCGGCGATTCTGGCAGCACGGGATCGTCAGCGGGTTCAGGATGAGATGGACGAAGCGGCCGCCGCGTTCGCAGCGTGGCAAATGGCCGCGTAACGCGGTGATTTGAGGGAAAACGGCGGGGGAACTAGACGTTTCCCCATGTTTTTCCGTTCGCCTGACCACTTGATCCTCCCATCGCTTGCCCGGTATGCCAGCCCCGGTCTTGGTGTCAAGGGCGCCTGCGGCGCCGCATAGCGGTGGGGCCCGTGGCCCCACCCTTGACGCCTTCGCCCTGTGGGGCTGGCACTCGGGCGGCGCGACGGGCGGCTCCAGTGGTCAGGATTGAGAGGAAAAAAGGTGCCCTCCAGGCGCCGCCTGGAGGGCTTTCTTCTTGCTCGGGGGCCCTCCTATAGTCAGGAGGGTAAGGTTTCCGAAGGCCAAGTGGAGGAGCTGGCTGGAGGGGGCATATGATCTGGATCACCTCCCGAGCATGTCGAGCGTGCCGACCAGCAGGTAGAGGAGGCCGGACACCAGCCCCACGGCGGCGAGCACTTTCAGAACGCCATCGACTGCCTTGGCACGGAAATAGTTTCCGGTGCTGCCGAAATGTTCGACGCCATTCGAGTTGACACGAGACAGCATGCGGTGCTTCCGCAAATAAACAGAAGAAGCGCCAATCGGAACAAGGGCAAGGCCAATGGCGGCATACAACATGGATAACCTCCATCACTATTTGAAGAATTTACCATGTCCATCTTGAAGATGTCCAGTTGAATTGTTGTCGCTTGACACTTGAATTGATGCGCTTGTCTTTGCGCCGTCAAAGAATTTGTCGTTCTTCTGATCTCCGCCGGAGTTCTGATTCTGGTCTGGTGATTTCTGGCCGAAGGACTGCATTGCTCCGGTGACCGCTCCCACATGGCCGCCCGTCATCACAGCGACCGCAGAATGACTGGCCCTATCGACGTGCTGCTGTTCCCCGACGCCAGACTGCTGAGATTCGATCCAGCGCATGATGCGATCCGGCAACAGCGTAATCGCCCCGAACGAGACATTGGCGATCAGGTGGAGGCACGCCATCCAGAGCAGGAGTACAGCAACAAATGCCGATATGCCGCCGAAATGAGAGCCAAGCATTGATGAAACGGCGGGAATAAACGTCCGCCCGACGAAGGCGCCGCCAAGCTCGAACATTTGAATTGAAACCAGAAAGCTGGTCACAAGTATTGTTGGCCGAAGCGACATGTTAAGCATAACCAGCCAACCTGTGTTGGCGCCCCCGGACAGACCTTCGCCGTCCATCCTCAAGTGAGCTAGGCACCATGTCGGCCCAGCCACCAGCGCCTCGATAACGAGCAGGAGCCATGCCATCACTGCGCCGAGCCAGGCCAGATAAGGCACCATCGGTAACCAGTATGCCAACCAGCCGCCGAGGACGAGCAGACCGAGGCCAACGGTGCCGACCGTGCTATGAAACACACCGCCGGCAAATGCTACCCATCCGACAGGAATAACCAGGTGGCCGATATTAGCTGCGGACTGCATAACGCTGCCTTTAGCGCCGCCCTGGTTGTTGAGCTGCATGTGGTCAAAGGCGGCGGCGGCGCGTCCGAGGTCAATGAACCGCAGCACGGCCGAGGCGCCTTCCTCTTCCTGGCTGGCATCGTGGCGCAGCCTATCAGGATCGCGGCGCGCTTCTCGCAGCCAGTTTGATAAAATCAGCCAGTGCGACTGGTCGAGCGGAATGTAAGAGGCATGTGCCACCGACATGGCGGCCGCCAGCGCTTTTGACGGCTGTCGGACTTCGGGAATTTCAGTGGTGGCTTCGAGGATTGTAGCGTTCAAGGCGGCGACCCGGGCGAACATTGCGCCGAGCCCGGACCAGCCGCTGGCCTTTATCTCTGCCGCGACCACCTCTCGAGTGCTTCGAAAGGCTCTGTCGCCCTGAATTACCTGCTTCACCTCAGACAAGACCGCGTTCTGGTAGCTGGTTGCCAGTTTCTCCAGTTCGCCCACCTCGGGAAGGGGGGAACGACTGGTTGCGTCCGGTGCGGCAGTCACGTGGGCAGCGATCCGCTGAGCAATCACCGCCGCCCCTTGGGTGGCCTGCTCCAGGGCTCGCACGTGAGCGGCCAGAATCGCTTGTCTGGTTGAGGCGGCCAAGCCTGCGGTCGTGGGCGCCGTCGCGACGACTACCGCGCCACAGGCTTCCTGCCCAAGTCCACTGGTAGCGCTGCCGTCCCACGTGATTGTGATCTTACCAACCTCGGTCCGACGATTGATCGTGATCGCCGGAGACGTATTTTTCCCGGCGCTTTTCCCAGATCTGGACCTGATGGAGGATCAGCGAGCAGGCGTAGTTCTCAACCAAACCGGCCACCAGTTTGCGGGCGTCAGGATTTGGGGGATCGATGATCGGGGTGGCATCGTCCACGATCTTATCGAGGATATTGCTGAGTGCGAGGTTGGGTGCGCCGATGCTGTATTTGGCGACAGCCAGAACGACCTCTTGCCAGGTGGACAGTCCGCCGGCCGACGCGGGAACGAGAAACGCTATCGCGACAGGAACGCGGATCGGCGCCCATAGGGAGCTCCAGCGTTTGCCGAGCAGCTGGCCTTAGTGGGCCGTCTGGAGAGTTCCGCTGTAGGTGTTGTAGACCACCATCAAACTGCCAATGGCAAGCGCGAGCGAGTTAGACCAGCCGAGCAAGGCTGAGAATGCCGTGCCGCCTGCCCCTTCGCCAACGATTGACGACAGCCACAGAGTGGCCGGGTCGTTCTCTGCTGCTGCCTGAAGAGCGGCCATTATCCCGTCGTCGGCCATGGCGGGGGCACCGCCGAGGACGAGGGCAAGCAACAGCGCTGCCGCCGGCAGCAGCTTTGTCGCAAGCTTCCATCGCCATTTCTGGCGGTGGGCAAGCGCTAGCAGCATGCACGAGACCCCAGCGGCGCCGAGGCCCCCTGGGAGGCCGATGACGAGCGCCCATCCCATCAGCCCAACTGAGGCCGCGGCATAGCCGATACCGAGCAGCAGCGACTGCCGTTGGATCGCGAGCAGGTCATCCCTGCTATAGCGGTCCTGCCCGGTCCGAGGCGTGTTGAGTGCCATCGCCATCGCGGTGAAGCGCTGATGGGCGCCCTGCGCCACTCCAGCGATCAGAGTGGCCGGCGCAGTGAGCGCGCCGACCAATGCCGTCTTGACGATTGCCCGCTTATTCATGACGGCGACCCTCCAGCAGCGAGGCGGCGATCTGCATCGCGGCAGCACCGACGACGGTGGCCGGGATTGCAATAACTGGCGTGACGGCATTCAACAGATCGATGCTGGCGACGATCGTGCCGGCAAAAATGACGATGTAGCTCAGCAACCTGAGCGCCTTCGGGAAACTGGTGTTCATAACTTGTGTCTCCTTGCGTGCGCGCGATCCTGCCCAGGCCGCGTTGCGCTCCTCGGTCGGAACTAGGGGCGAATGGCTTCCGGCAGAAGCTCGCGCCAGGTCGCCGCATCCGGTCGCTGATCCTCCAGCCGCCCAGCCCGCTCCATCGCCGCGACCAGCCGCGCCAGATCGGTGGCGGCGGCGGACACGCTGGGGTTCGGGCAAGCGGCCAGCAATTCCCTGGCTTCGCCGAGCGTCAGTCCGGCGGGCGAGTGGTCATCAAGCATCTGCTCCCAGTCGCGCAATGCGCTGTTATCGATCACCTCAAACATGCTGCCCCTCCAATGAAAATGGTGTTTGAACTATATTCAACGCTATTTACTTGCTCAACAGCGTCGAATACTGAGCTAGACTTTCGCACGTCCTGCATATACTGTCGAGTGTGCTGATTGTCCAAACGAGCAGAGCAAGCCAAGTGTTCAGAGCCCCCAAAATCGGGGCCTGAACACCGCCCCCGAGGGGCGCTTGCTCCTAGCCGGAGGGGCCGATGTGCTCCCTTCGGTCGCAGCATCGAGGAGGAGATATGCGAGACGTGCCCGCCAGCATCCGCCGCACCACCACCGCCGGCCGCCCTCGCCTGGGCGCTGGGCGCCGCCGGCAGTTTCGCGGTCTGTACCTCGACCCGCAGGAAGAGATGCGGATCGCGGCCTCGGCGAGCGCCGCCGGCTTGGCGATTGGGCGTTTTATCCGCCGCTCGGCACTCGGTCAGCGTGTTCACGCTGTGCCGAGTATCGAGAATCTATCGGCGTGGCGTGACCTCGCCCGGCTGGCTGCAAACCTCAACCAGGTCGCGACGGCGATCAATCGTGGGCGGATCGAGGTGGTCGGTGACGGTGTGGCCCGGCTGCTCGTCCAGATCGGCCTCGAGGTGGCCGCTCTTCGCGCCCAACTGATCGGCGCCGACGACCACCAGGTCGACGAGGGTAGCGACGAGACCACCAGCAACTGGGCCGGCTGATGATCGGCAATCTGACAAAGGGGCGCGGTATTCGCGGCCTCATCAGTTACTTGCTTGGCGACCGCGATCACAATGGTGACCTACGTCCAGAAGCCGTTGTGGTTGGCGGAACAATAATTGGCGACGACGTTAACGACATTTCGCGTCAGTACGCCGCATGGCGCAGGCTGAACCCCGACGCTGCCAATCCCGTGGTGCATGAGAGTCTATCCCCGACTGCCACAGACAGGCGTTTAACACATGAGGAAATGGCAGAGATTGGCCGGCGATGGGCGGAAGGCATGGGGTATTCCGCATACACAATTGTTAGCCATGGCGATCATTTGCACGTCGCCGCCCTGAGAATTAAGCCGGACGGTAATCTTGTCTCAACATGGCAAGACATCAAGAAATCAGAAAATTTAGTCCGAAAAATTGAGAAAGAATTTAATCTAGATAAGGTTAAGCCAAGTCATCTGCTTGAGCCTGAGCGCGCGACCACCCTCCGCCGCGCCACGACGAAGGGCCAAGCAAAGTACGTTGAGATCATGGACGAATTGCCGCCTGCCCAGCGCGTCGCGGCAGCGATTGACGCAATTCTTGCGGATCAGCCCAGCCGCAATGATTTTGAACAACGACTTGAACAATACGGCATTCATGTTCGCGCTAATGTCGCGTCTACAGGAAAGCTGAACGGCTATTCCTACGAACTAGACGGAATTACCGTAACGAGCAAGGCGATGGGGCGCGGCTATACGCTCTCCAATCTGCAAAAGCGCGGCCTCCACCTGGGCGAGAAAACACATGAGCACGAC
>JAEZFE010000105.1 GCA_023437865.1 Pseudomonadota bacterium
GCGCCGGCGCGGCGCGGGGGCCGCCGCCGGCTGGGCCCCCGCGCCAATACGCGCGCCGGGCCTCAAAGGCCCAGTCTCTCGCTTCGCTCGCTCCAATGTTTACGCCCAGGCGCTGCGCGCCCGTTTCCGCAGGCATACCCGCGCACAGGCCTTGGGTCATTATTGTTTCCCCCTTGGGGGCACCTCCCCAAATCGGTTAGAACATTGTGCGACCAAAGCCATGCCGGGGCCCCGCCTTGAACGACCGTCTTAATCAACTGACCGATTATCCTTTCCAGCGCTTGGCCGACCTGCTGGGCGGCGCGGCGACGCCTGAGTCCATCGTGATGTCCATCGGCGAGCCGCAACACGCGCCGCCGGCGCTGCTGACCAAGGTGTTGGCCGACAAGGCTGGATTGTGGGGCAAGTATCCGCCGGCCAATGGCAGCCCGGATTTCCGCCAGGCCTGCGCCGAATGGCTGAGCCGCCGATTCAAGCTGCCCGCCGGTATGATCGACGCCGATAAGTGCATTCTGCCGGTGGCCGGCACCCGCGAGGCGCTGTACCTGATCGCCCAGACGGTGATTTCCCCCACTGCCGAGAAGCCGGTGGTGCTGCTGCCCAACCCGTTCTACCAGGTCTATGTGGGTGCCGCGGTCATGGCCGGGGCCGAGCCGGTCTTCGTGCCGGGCGCCGACGGCCCTGCCTCGCAGCCCGATTTCTCGACGCTGCCCGAGGAGGTGCTGGCGCGGACCCAGCTGGCCTATCTGTGCAGCCCGGCCAATCCGCAGGGCGCGGTCGCCGACCTCGATCTGCTCAAGCGCACCATCCTGCTCGCCCGCAAGTACGGCTTCGTCCTCGCCATGGACGAATGCTATTCCGAGATCTGGGACAAGGTCGAACCCGCCGGCGCGCTCGAAGCCTGCGCCGCGCTCGGCGGCTCGCTCGACAACGTGGTGGTGTTCCACTCGCTGTCCAAGCGCTCCAGCGTTCCCGGCCTGCGCTCGGGCTTCGTCGCCGGTGATCCCGCTGTTATGGCTGCGTTCGGACGGCTGCGCTCCTATGGGGGTGCTGCCACCCCGCTGCCCATCCTGGCCGCCGCCACCCATCTGTGGCGCGATGAGGACCATGTGGACGAGAACCGCCGCCTCTACCGTGCCAAGCTCGATATCGCCGAGCGGCTGTTGGGCGACCGCCCTGGCTTCACCCGCCCGGCAGGCGGCTTCTTCCTGTGGCTCGACGTTTCCGAAATGAAGGGGGGCGACGGCGAGAAGGCGGCGCTGGCCCTGTGGCAGCAGGCCAAGATCCGCGTGCTGCCCGGCAAGTATTTGGCGCGCGGCGACGTGGGTGACCGCTTCATCCGCGTCGCCCTGGTTCACGATCTGGAAACCACCGAGCAGGCGCTGACCCGCCTGGCCGAGGTGCTTTAAGGAAAATCAGAGATGGCGGTGGCCAAGAAGGGCGTCCCCAAGGGCAAGTTCCTGCCGCAAGGCGCGGTGGATGCGCTGCGCCGCTTGGCCATCCGGGTCGGCGGGGTGGCGCTGCTGATCCTGGCCGGGCTGATCGTGGTGGCGCTGGCCACCTTTGATCCGCGCGACCCGTCGCCCAACACCGCCGTTGCCGGGCCGGTCAACAACGCCTTGGGCGCATTCGGCGCCGGCCTCGCCGACATCCTGATCCAGTTCTTCGGCTTGGGCGCCGGGCTGGCGGTGGTGGTCGCCGGCGTGTGGGGATTGCGCGTCGCCATCCGTGCCCAGGCGCCCAGCCTGTGGGGCGGCCGCGTCGGCGTGCTGCCCATCGTCGTGCTGCTGTCCACCGTTGCGCTGTCCGCCCTGCCGGTGCCGCATGTGGACGGGCTGCCGACCGGCCCCGGCGGCGCGCTGGGCAAGGTGGTGCTGGCGGCGCTCGACGGTACGCTCCCGCCCGATCTGGGCTGGACGGTGGGCGTGGTCGCCGGCGCGCTTGGGTTCGGCCTGCTGGTTTTCGCCTTGGGCCTGTCGCCCGCCGATTGGGTCGGGCTGGGCAAGGGCGCCAAGCGTTCGTTCGAGGTGGCGGTGGCCACCGGCCATGCCGCTCACGCCTTCGGCCGCCAGGTGGCAGAAAACGCTCCTACGTTCCGCCGCGAACCGGGCTTTGGACCGGCCTCGGAACCCGCTCCGCCGGCCCAATCCCGCCTGGTGCCGCAGACCCGTTGGCAGGACCCGGATGAGGACGAGGACGACGATTTCGATCCTCCCTTCGCCGTCCAGCCGCCGGGTGAGGATGACAGATCCGAGCCCATGCCATCCGGCGCCCTGGTCGAGCCCAAGCCCCCGCCGCCGGCCGCCGGAAAGCGCGAACGCGCGGCGCGCCAGGGTCAGCTTGATCTCGGCGGCCCGGTGAACCCGGGCTACGAACTGCCGTCGCTGACCTTGCTCGCCCTGCCGCCCGAGAGCGGCGGCACCAAGATCAATCAGGACGCCCTGGCCCAGAACGCCAAGCTGCTGGAATCGGTGCTCGAGGATTTCGGCGTCAACGGCAAGGTGGTGAAGGTTCGCCCCGGTCCGGTGGTGACGCTCTACGAACTGGAACCGGCTCCCGGCACCAAGACCAGCCGCGTCATCGGCCTGGCCGACGATATCGCCCGCTCCATGAGCGCCCTGTCGGTGCGTATCGCCACCATCCCCGGCCGCTCGGTCATCGGTATCGAGCTGCCCAATTCCCGCCGCGAGGTTGTCTTCCTGCGCGAGCTGCTGGCCGCCGAGCAATTCGAGAAGGCGCCGGCCAAGCTGACCCTGGTGCTGGGCAAGGATATCGGCGGCGCCCCGGTCATGGTCGATCTCGCCCGCATGCCGCATCTGCTGATTGCCGGCACCACCGGCTCGGGCAAGTCGGTGGCGGTCAACACCATGATCCTGTCGCTGCTCTACCGCCTGACGCCCGAGGAATGCCGGATCATCATGATCGACCCCAAGATGCTGGAGCTGTCGGTCTATGACGGCATCCCGCATCTGCTGGCCCCGGTGGTGACCGAGCCGGGCAAGGCGGTGGTGGCGCTGAAATGGGCGGTGCGCGAGATGGAAGACCGCTACCGCGCCATGAGCCAGCTGGGGGTGCGCAACATCGCCGGCTACAATCAGCGCCTGGGCGAAGCGCGCGAACGCGGCGAGCAGCTGACCCGCACGGTCCAGACCGGCTTCGACCCAGATACCGGCAAGCCCGTCTACGAGGAGCAGCTGCTCGACCTCAAGCCGCTGCCCTTCATCGTCGTCATCGTCGACGAGATGGCCGACCTCATGCTGGTGGCCGGCAAGGACATCGAGGCCGCTGTCCAGCGCCTGGCCCAGATGGCGCGCGCCGCCGGCATCCACCTGATCATGGCCACCCAGCGCCCGTCGGTGGACGTCATCACCGGCACCATCAAGGCCAATTTCCCCACCCGCATCTCGTTCCAGGTGACCTCCAAGATCGACTCACGCACCATCCTGGGCGAGCAGGGCGCCGAGCAGCTGCTGGGCCAGGGCGACATGCTGTACATGGCCGCCGGCGGCCGCATCAGCCGTGTCCACGGCCCGTTCGTGTCCGACCAGGAGGTCGAGAAGGTGGTCGAGCACCTGCGCTTCCAGGCCGAACCCAATTACGTCGAGGCGGTCACCGAGGAAGAGGAGGTGATGGGCGGCGGCGACGGCGGCGGCAATGGTGGTTCCTCGGGCGATGACCTCTACGACCAGGCGGTGGCCCTGGTGGCGCGGGAGGGCAAGGCGTCCACCAGCTTCATTCAGCGCCACCTGCAGATCGGCTATAACCGCGCCGCCCGCCTGATCGAGCGCATGGAGGCCGAGGGCGTGGTCGGCAAGCCTAACCATGTGGGCAAGCGCGAAGTCCTCGTGCGTGGTGGCGGCGGCCGCGAAGAGTATTAGATTATGGACGCCTCCATCGGCTGAAGGATGCTCATGTCCCGTTTGCGTTCGGCGCTCGTCGCGCTTTCCCTGGCTGCGCTCACCCCGCTGGCCGTTCCTCTCGACCCCGCCGTGGCGGCGCCTAAGCGCGTCCAGCTGTCGGCCCAGGACCGGGCCGATATTGCCCGGGCCGAGGATTATCTGAACTCGGTCACCACGCTGAAGGCTCGCTTCCTGCAGATTTCGGCCAATGGCGGCCAGGCCGAAGGCACTGCCTATTTGTCGCGGCCGGGCAAGATGCGCCTGCAATACGATCCGCCCAGCCCCATGCTGGTGGTGGCCGACGGCACCTTTCTGATCGTCCACGACAAGGAACTGGGCGAGCCCAGCTACATCCCGCTGGATTCCACCCCTGCCGGCATTCTGGTGCGCGACAACGTCAAGCTCGACGGCAAGGACGTTCAGGTCACCCGCGTTCAGCGCCTGCCCGGCGTGCTCAACGTCTCGATGGTCGAGGCGGACGATGCGGGCCAGGGCGAGCTGACCCTGGTGTTCTCGGAAGCGCCCTTCGCGTTGCGCCAGTGGCGGGTGGTCGATGCCCAGGGGGCAGTGACCACGGTGTCGCTCTACGAAAGCCAGACCGGCATGAAGCTGGACCCCAAACTGTTCCAGTTCGTGAATCCCACTTTCGGCAAGCCCAAGCTGCGCGACGGCTGAGCATGCGTCAAACGCATGCCAGCTATCACTTCAGTGCAATGGCCGCGCTGCCCAGCGCGCACCACATGGGAGTCAGAGCGGCCGAGACCGCAATGGTCTCGACCGGTGGGGTCGGTTTCCCCTGCC
>JAEZFE010000145.1 GCA_023437865.1 Pseudomonadota bacterium
TCGTATTCGGAACCCAGCAGGGCGGCCATGGCGCCGACACCGACGGGCACCGCCTTCTGCATGCTCTGGCCGCGCAGCTTCAACAGGCGCGCGGTATCAGCCAGCGAGAAGGTGCCGGCGGCGGCAAGCGCCGAATACTCGCCCAAGCTGTGGCCAGCAACGAAGGACGCGGCCTTGCCGAGGTCGAGCTTGCCCTGGCTCTCCAGCACACGCACGACCGCCACCGAGACGGCCATCAGCGCCGGCTGAGCGTTCTCGGTCAGCGTCAGCTGGTCGTCGGGGCCCTCGAACATCAGCTTGGTGAGGTTCTGGCTCAGCGCCTCGTCCACTTCCTGGAAGACATGGCGGGCTTCGGGAAAGGCATCGGCCAGTTCACGGCCCATGCCGACGGCCTGCGAGCCCTGGCCCGGGAAGACGAATGCGCGAGACATCGGGATATCCTTCGGCTAGCGGAAAACTGGCGGAAGGAAAAGGGACTCCCCCTCCCCTGTCAAGCGGATTAGGGGCCACGCATCGGCCACCCTACCCCGCTCAGCCGGGAAAAGGCGCCTGCAACACGGCGACCTGTATGCGCAACTTTTGAGGGATTTAACTTAGCAACCACCCGTCATTATGCCATATTAGGTTGCACACCCCAGGCGCACAAATCCGCGTAGCGGGAGCATTCACTTATTAGGAGGGGGAATTCCATGACCATTCAGCAGCCCATCGACACCAGCACCATAACGCTGTCCGCCGCCGCCCAGGGCCCTTACCTGGCCGCGACCTACCTGAACCTCGCCACCATCGCCTACAGCGACGAAAAGGCCCTGTTCGGCGCCAATGCCTTGAAGGCGGTCTCCCAGGCCATCCCGGCCCTGCCTGCGGTCACCGTCCCCGGCAATGCCGGCCAGACCGGCACGCTCACCTATCAATGGGGGGCGGCGGCGCTGCTCGACGCCAATTTGGTCTACGCGGTCAGTTGCAACGACAGCAACGACGCACCGCAATTCCTGGCCGTGGTGCTGCGCGGCACCGACACCGCCACCGACGGCCCTGCGCTGTTCAAGCAGATCTGCGAGGATCTTCGGTGCGACAGCCAACTGGACTGGGACGCCACGGTGACGGCGCTGAGCGCGAACCACGACCTCCCCGCCGCCGTCAAACAGCCCTACGCCAACCCCGCCATCGCCATGGGTACCGCCAAGGGCCTGCAGAAAATCCTGTCGCTGAAGGATTCGTCCCACACCAACGTGGCCAGCTTTGTGCAGGACTTTGTCATCAAGTACCCGGGCGTGCCGGTGGTGGTGACCGGCCATTCGCTGGGCGGTTGCCAGACCATCGTGCTGGCGCAGTACTTGTCGCAGACCCTGACCGGCTCACCCATTCTGGTCTCGCAGCCGTGGGCGCCGCCGACCCCGGGCAACCAGGCCTTCGCCACACTGTACGACACCACCTTCGGCGCCCGCAGCTTCGTGTGGTGGAACACCCTCGACGTCGTGCCGAACGCGTTCTGGAACATGAGCGACATCCCCACCCTGTGGACCAACGTGGCCATGAGCGAGGCCGACAAACTAATCTACGCCGCCATCAACGGCCCCCTCACCCTGTCTAAATGCACCTACGCCCTGCCAGCCACCAACGGCACGACGCTGACCGGCGCGCAGCCCGCCGCCGGGCCGAAATGGATCAGCGAGCTGTGCACCCAGCACTTCCCACCCATGTACGCTCAGTTGCTGGCGCAGAACACCAGCGTCTGGAGCTATAACGGCATCCCTAAAGCGGGCTGAGCGAGCGCATTTCCCCACGGGGCCGTGAGACGCTTGCGGCCCCGTGCTTTTCGTGTATATTCGCCGGCTTCCAAATCCCTTGCCGGTCTTTCCACAGGGGAGGATCGGCTATGCCTGGGACCCCATGGTGGGGTTTCTTGGGAAGAGAAAAGCCAGAAGGGTTCAGTCGAATGCCTTTGTATGAATGCGTGATCCTCGCGCGTCAGGAAGTGTCGGCCCCGCAGGTCGAGACCCTGATCGACGAGATGTCCAATGTGCTGACCCAGGGCGGCGGCAACGTCGCCAAGAAGGAATTCTGGGGTCTGCGCAACATCGCCTACCGCGTGAAGAAGAACCGGAAGGCCCATTACGTCCTCCTCAATGTCGACGCCCCGTCGGCCGCCGTGAAGGAGATGGAGCGCCAGATGTCCCTCAACGAGGACGTGCTGCGCTACCTGACCATCCGCGTTGACGAGCTCGAGGAAGGCCCGTCGGCCATGATGCAGGCCAAGAACAGCCGCGACGACCGTCCGCGCCGCGACGACCGTGGTCCCCGTGAGGACCGTGGTTTCGACCGTGGTCCGCGTGAGGACCGTCCGCGCCGCGCCGAGGGAGGTGAGTGATGACCGAAGTCAAGACTGAGCGTCCGCAGCGCGCTGCCGGTGCCCGCCGTCCGTTCTTCCGCCGCCGGAAGACTTGCCCGTTCTCCGGTGCGAACGCCCCGAAGATCGACTACAAGGACACCAAGCTCCTGAGCCGCTTCATCTCCGAGCGCGGCAAGATCGTTCCGAGCCGCATCACCGCGGTGTCGGCCAAGAAGCAGCGTGAGCTGGCCCAGGCCATCAAGCGCGCCCGCTTCCTGGGTCTGCTGCCCTACGTGGTGAAGTAAGTAGTCTGCCGGTGAATCGGCAACTCGGCCTTGCGCTGGCGGCGGGACTGCTCTCTGCATTGAGCTTTCTCTCGCTGGTCAAAGGCATTGCGTTGGGTGCCATGCTCTCCTACGTGGCGCCGCTTCCGCTGATGATGGCGGGGCTGGCGCTGGGAACGGGAGCTTCGGTGATCGCCTCGGGTGTGGCGGTGGCCGCGGTGGCGGGGGTGGCAGGCGGTTTATCCGCCGTGGCCTTCGCGATCAGCGCGGCGATGCCTGCCCTGGTGGTCACGAACCGGGCCTTGCTGTGGCGTCAAGCCCCAGACGGCTCGGACCAATGGTACCCGCCGGGACTCGTCCTGGCATGGCTGACCGCCGCCGGCCTTGCGTTGCTGCTTTCGGGCGCGGCGCTGTTGGCCGGCACTCCCGAGGGGGTGAAAGCCTCGGTGGCCGATACCATCGGCCGCACGCTTTCCCTGCTCGCTGCCGACATTCCGGAAGCAACCCGGAATCAGATGGTGGCGTGGTGGACGCCGGTCTTCCCGGCCATGGTCATCGGATCGTGGTTGGTGATGGCAGTGGTGAACGCCACGGGGGCGCAAGGGCTTGTGACCCGCCTGGGCAAGGCCCGCCGGCTGAGCCCGGCCTATCGGGAGCTGATGCTGCCCGACTGGCTGGCGATCGGATTGGCGGGCAGCGCTTTGGTGGCCGTCGTGGGCGGGGGTGATGTGGGCTATGTCGCCGGCAATGCGGCGGCCCTGTTCATGATCCCCTTTCTCCTGCTGGGTCTTGCGGGCATTCACCGCTGGGCCAAGGGGAGACCCAATGCGGGCCTGACGCTGGCTGTGACGTATGGGTTGTTGATCCTAGTCTTTGCGTGGACCGCCGCCGCGGTCACCGGACTGGGACTGGTTCGGTTCTGGACGATGAGGTTCCGCCGCCCTGACAGCGGCGGCGGTATGGAGGGATAGAATGGAAGTCATCCTGCTCGAAAGGATCGAGAAGCTCGGTCAGATGGGCGAAGTGGTCAAGGTCAAGCCTGGCTTCGCCCGTAATTTCCTGCTGCCCCAGAAGAAGGCGCTGCGCGCCAACAAGGACAACCTTGCCTTCTTCGAGAAGCAGCGCGCCCAGCTCGAGGCCATCAACCTGAAGCGCCGCGACGAGGCTCAGGCCGTCGCCGGCAAGATGGAAGGCCTCAAGGTGCTGATGGTTCGCCAGGCCGGCGAAGGTGGTCAGCTGTACGGCTCGGTCTCCGGCCGTGACGTCGCCGACGCCGTCAAGGCTTCGGGCTACACCGTCGAACGCAGCCAGGTTAACCTGGACAACCCGATCAAGACCCTGGGCTCCTACCCGGTCCGTCTGTCGCTGCACCCCGAGGTGTCGGTGACCGTGACGGTGACCGTCGCCCGCTCGCAGGAAGAAGCGGAGCGCGCTGCTGCCGCCGCCGCCGAGGCCGCCGAGCCGGAGGAGACCGAGGCCGAGGTCGAGACCACCGAAGCCGAAGAGGCTTCCGAGGCCTAATCCGCCTCAGGTCCAGGACTAGTGCCAGAACGCCGGAAGGGTTTATCCCTTCCGGCGTTTTCGCATGTCCGCTGCCTGACCTTAGGTAGATTTATCGGGCGCCCAGGCTTTCCCATGTCCTTCGCAACAGGAACTGGAGGAACGCCATGCGCTGGCTCGACGCTTTGTTCGGCAACCTGATTTGCCAGGGCTCCATCCGGGTCATCGACCATGCCGGACGGCGCAAGGATTATGGCGACGGCAGCCCGCCCGCCGCCGTATTGCGCTTTACCGATTCGGCCACCGAAGCCCGCTGTTTCCTCGCCCCCCATTACCATCTGCTGGATGCCTATACCGAGGGCACGCTGCTGGTCGAGGACGGCAGCTTCCACGCCTTCCTGGATATCTGCGCGGCCAATATCGCCCGCCAGGGATGGTCGCCGCTGGCCCGCGCCCACCGCGCGCTGGGCCGGGCGTTCCTGGCATGGGAGGCCTATAACCCCATCCATCTGTCGCACCAGCGGATCGCGCGCCATTACGACCTGAAGGAAGACCTGTTCCGCCTGTTCCTCGACGAGGACATGCAGTATTCGTGCGGCTATTTCCCCACCCCGGACACCCCGCTGGAAGCGGCGCAATCGGCCAAGAAGCGCCATATCGCCGCCAAGCTGGACATTCGGGACGGCCAGCGCGTGCTCGATATCGGCTGCGGATGGGGCGGCCTCGCGCTCAGCCTGGCCCGCATGGCAGACGTGGAGGTGGTGGGCATCACGCTATCGGCGGAGCAACTGGAAGTGGCCCGCCGCCGCGCCGCCAGCGCCGGCCTTGCCGACCGCGTGCGCTTCGAGCTGGTGGATTACCGCCAGCTCGCCGGCTGCTTCGACCGCATCGTCTCGGTCGGCATGTTCGAGCATGTGGGGCCGCCCCACTACCGCACCTTCTTCCGCCGGGTGAACGAGCTGCTGGCCGATGACGGCGTCGCCCTGCTGCATTCGATCGGCGAGACCGACAAGGGCGGCGGCCACCCGTGGATCCGTAAGCACATCTTCCCCGGCTCGTACACTCCCGCCCTCAGCCAGGTTCTGCCCCATGTGGAGCGCGCCGGCCTGATGACCACCGACGTGGAGATCCTGCGCCTGCACTACGCCTATACGCTGCGGGCCTGGCGCCAACACTTCCTCGCCAACCGGGCCCAGGCGGCCGAGATGTATGACGAGCGCTTCTGCCGCATGTGGGAGGCGTATCTGGCCGCCTGCGAAGTGGGCTTCACCCGCCTGTCGTTGATGGTGTTCCAGCTCCAAATGGCCAAGGATCGCAATGCGCTGCCGATCACGCGCGATTACATGATCGAGCGGGAACGCCAGAGCCCCCTGCCCCGGCGTGATCGGCAGAAGGTGGAGGCCGGCAGGGATTAAGCGCCCTGGGTGCGCGGCAGGGGGAGTGATTCCCCCTCCCCCTCGCCGCCCCCCATCTGCTAGCATCCGGCC
>JAEZFE010000151.1 GCA_023437865.1 Pseudomonadota bacterium
CGGCCCGTGCGGGCGAGGCCGGCAAGGGCTTCGCCGTGGTCGCCAACGAGGTCAAGGGCCTGGCCAACCAGACCGCCAAGGCCACCGATCAGATCGGCGGCCAGATCGCCTCCATCCAGGCGGCGACCCAGGACGCCGTGACCGCCATCCGCGGTATCGTCGGCACCATCGACCAGATCGCCAACATCTCGGGCGGCATCAAGACCGCCGTCGAACAGCAGAACTCGGCGACGCAGGAAATCGCCCGCGCCGCCCAGACTGCCGCCGCCGGCACCCAGCAGGCCGCGGCCGAGATCGCCGAGGTGTCGCGCTCCACCGACGAAACCGGCGAGCGGGCCCACGAAGTCCGCGGCTCGGCCAACTCCGTGCGCGAGCGCCTGGGCACCATGAAAGCGGCCATCGACCACATCGTGCGCTCCAGCTCGGACGAGAACCGCCACAACACCCAGCGCCATACCGTCAACATCGCCACCGCCATCCATGTGGGCGGCGAGAAGCGGCCATGCCTGCTGCAGGAGATCGCGCTGATCGGCACCGGTATCCTCGACCGTCCGCTGGAAGGGCAGCGGGGCCTGGAGTTCGAGGCCGAGCTGCCGACGCTGGGCCGCTGGAAGGGTAGCGTTGTCGCCGTGACCGACCAGAACACCCATGTGCGTTTCGACCTCGATGAAACCCAGTCGGCAAAGCTGGAGGAATTCATCAGCGCGCGCCAGCGCAGCGGGACCAGGGGCTAGGGGGATGTCCGTGAGATATGAGATCACCGATGACGAGCGCGGTCCGACGTTGTTCCTCAGGGAACAGCTGACTTTCGCCGACCGCGACCTTTTCGACGGCGTCATCGACAAGCTGCTGGCCCGCGGCAAGCGCCGCGTGACGGTCGACCTCGGCGGGCTCGACTACATGGACTCGGCGGGGCTGGGCATGCTGCTGACGCTGCGCGACCGCGCCGAACGGGCTCAGGCCGACGTGCTGATCCGCAATCCCCAGGCCGAAGTCCGCGAGCTTCTGGTGCTCGCCTGTTTCGACTCATTGTTCACCATCGAACAGGCCTGAAATGACCGGCGGGATCTCGCGTCCGACCCGCTGCATGGTGGTCGACGACGAGCGCATGAACCGCGAGGTGGTCATCGCCAACCTGCGCGCCGCCGGCTACGAGACAGTTGCTGCCGAGGACGGCCAGCAGGCCTGGCTGGCGTTGGACGCCGCCCCCGACCAGTTCGATGTCATCGTGCTTGACCGCCGCATGCCGCGCATGGACGGCATGGAGTTGCTGTCCAGGCTCAAGGCCGACGAACGGCTGCGCAATATCCCCGTCATCATGCAGACCGCCTACGCGTCGTCCGAGGATGTGGTCGAGGGCATCAAGGCCGGCGTCTACTACTACCTCGCCAAGCCGCTGGATCGCCGTCTGCTGTTGTCGGTGACAGCGGCCGCCATCGAGGAGCACCAGCGATATCTGAGCCTGCGCGAGGATCTGGTGCGGCGGACCAGTGCGCTGAACCTGATGGACAGCGGCGCCTTCCATTTCCGCACCCTGGCCGAGGCTAACACCCTTGCGGTAGCTCTTGCCCGTGCCTGTCCGCGTTCACAGCACCTTGTCGTCGGCCTGTCCGAGATCCTGACCAACGCCGTCGAACATGGCAATTTGGGCATCACCTTCGACGAGAAGGCCCAGTTGTTGGCGGACAAACGCTGGAAGCAGGAGATCGAGGCCCGCCTCGACTGCCCCCAGTACCGGCACAAACGGGTGACCGTCACCTTCCAGCGCCTGCCCGGCGAGGTGCGCATCACCGTGCATGACGAGGGCAAGGGCTTCGACTGGCGCCGTTACATGGATCTCGATGCGGCTCGCGCCTTCGCGGTGCACGGGCGTGGCATCGCCATGGCACGCAAGCTCAGCTTCGATGCGCTGGAATACCGCGATCCCGGCAACGAGGTCACCTGTGTCATCCGCGATCATGGTGAGGAGGTGGCCGAGGTCCTGCCGGCCAAAGTGGCCGAGGCCTCGTTCGCCGCGCCCGAGCCGGTGGCCGCCGCCGTGCCCGATGAGATGCATATCGCCCGCAAGATGCAGGCCGAGATGCTGCCGCCGGCGGCCGAACTGGAACGGATCGCCAGTCGCTACGGCTTTAGGGTCAGCGGCTTCTTCGAGACCTCGTCTACGCTGGGCGGTGATCTCTGGGGCATTGATTCCATGGATGAGTATTGCTTCGCCCTGTGGCTGGCGGATTTTTCCGGTCACGGGGTGACGGCGGCGCTCAACACCTTCCGCCTCCACACTCTGATGGCGCATATCGCCGGCGGACGCAGCAGCCCTGCCGCCTATCTGGCCGAGGTCAACCAGCGCCTTGCCGGCCTGCTGCCGCTGGGTCAGTACGCCACCATGCTGTATGGCGTGGTGGACAGCCGCGCCGGGCTGTTCACCTATGCCGCCGCCGCCTGTCCGCGCCCCATCGTCGGCGTGCCGGGCGCCAAGGCGGCGGTGGGCGACGGTTCCGGCCTGCCGCTCGGCGTCTCGCGCACCGCTTCCTATGTGGAGCGCACGCTCGCCCTGCCGCCTGGATCGGCCCTGTTCCTCGCCTCCGACGCGCTGACCGAAACCCCCGCCGAGGATGGCAGCAAGCTCGGCCCGTCCGGCGCCGCCGGATTGGTGGAACGGGTCATGGCCGCGCGCGGCTCGGCG
>JAEZFE010000172.1 GCA_023437865.1 Pseudomonadota bacterium
CGGCGGCGGCCACGGTCTCGACATTGACCGAGGCCTGCTCGGCGGCGGCGGCCACCACCGTGCTCTGGCGCGTGGTCTCGTCGGCCACCGAGGTCATGGACTGGGCGGCATCGCGCAATTGGTGGGCCGATTGGGTGACGCCGTTCAGCACCTCGCGCACGCCCTCGTTGAAGTCGCGGGTCAGGCGCTCCATGGCCTCCTGGCGGCGGTTGCGCGCCTCCTGCTCCTTGCGCTGCTCGGCCTCCAATTGATCGCGCTCCACCGCCTGCTGCTTGAACACCGCCAAGGCGGCGGCCATCTGGCCGATCTCGTCGGTGCGGCGGATGGCGGGCACCTCGGTGCTCAGGTCGCCGTCGGCCAAGCGGCGCATGGCGCCGATGCTGGCCTTCAGCGGCAGGGCGATGCTGCGCCGGGCGATCAGCCAGGCCAGGATGCTGGCCAGCGCCATCACCAGAATGGTGGCGGCCAGCTGGGTCCATAGGGTGCGGTCGGCGGCCTTGAGGAAGTCGGCCTTCTTGATGCCCACATACAGCACGCCGATAACCGCGCCGGATCGATCAAGGATGGGGTCGTAGGCGGTCATGTAGGGCTCGCCCAGAATCTCGACCTCGCCGCGGAACGGCTGCTTCCTCTCGAACACGGCGGCGTAGGCGCCGGTGCGGGCCAGGGGCGTGCCCACCGCCCGGCTGCCGTCGGCCTTCAGCACGTTGGTCGAGACACGGACGTCGCCCATGAACACAGTGGCGCTGCCGCCGACCAGATCCTTGACCTTGTCCACCACCTCGAAATTGCCGTTCAGGGCATGGTCACCGGCATAGAGCTTGCCGTCTTCGACGCGGAAGGCGGTACCCTTGGTCGTCAGCACCTGCCAGGCCACCTTCATGTTGGTATCCACCCGCTCGCGGGCGGCGTCCTCGGCTGATTCATGCAGCAGCCAGGTGGACACCGACATCACGCCCACGCCGAGCACGATCACGCCGAACACCGCCAGCGCCATGATGCGCGGCACCAAGCCAAGCTTGCCCATGCCAAACTCCCCCCGACTTTCGATTCATTCAAAAGTTCTCGGGTGTGTAACCCATACACTAAAGTATAAGCAAGCTTCAGTTGAAGGTGTGCACAGAATGTATAGCGGTAAGGGGTTTTACGGATAGCCGGCCAGGGCCCGCACCTGGGCCGGCGAGCGGCCCGAAAGCCTGAGGGAGGCAAGGGTCAGGCTGCGGTCACGTTTGGCATAGCGGCGCCCGGACTCATCGGGCAGCAGGCGGTGGTGGGAATAGGCTGGCACCGGAAAATTCAGCAGCGCCTGAAGCTGCCGGTGCACGTGGGTGGCGGCAAACAAGTCATCGCCGCGTGTGACCAGGGTCACATTCTGTAGGGCGTCGTCCACCGTGACCGCCAGATGGTAGCTGGTGGGGGTGGCCTTGCGCGCCAGGACCACGTCGCCGAACATCTCCGGCTGGGCCGCCACTTCACCGGCCGTGCGGTCATGCCAGCTCAGCCGGCCCACGCGCCGGGCGGCCTCCGTCATGTCGATGCGCAGCGCATAGGGCTGGCCGGCGGCCATGCGGTCTTCGCGCTCCGCCCCGGACAGCCGCCGGCACGGGCCGGGATACAGCACGCCGTCGGGGCCGTGCGGGGCGTGGCCGGCGCGCGCGATCTCGTCGGCGATGTCCTTGCGGGTGCAGAAGCACGGGTAGATCAAGCCCATGGCGTCCAGCCGGGCCAGCGCGGCGCGGTAATCGGCCAGGTGCTCGGATTGCCGGCGCACCGGTTGTTCCCATTCCAGGCCCAGCCACGCCAGATCGTCCAGAATGCCTGCCTCGAATTCGGGACGGCAGCGCACCGGGTCGATGTCCTCCAGGCGCACCAGGAATCGCCCGCCTTGCGCCATGTCGCGGGCGAACAGGGCGGAATGGGCATGGCCCAGATGCAGCAATCCGGTGGGGCTGGGCGCGAAGCGGGTGGTGATCAGGGGTTGGTGCATGGCGCCGAGGATACCATAATCAGGGACTTGTTCACCGGAGACCCGCCATGTCCGCCCTGCTGTTCGGTCCGTCCGCCGCCCCCGCCTCGGGCGGCTCCGCCAAGCAATTGGTCGTCCTGTTGCACGGCGTCGGTGCCGACGGCTCCGATTTGATGGCGCTGGTGCCCTATGTGGCGCCGCTGCTGCCCGATGCCGCCTTCCTGGCCCCTGACGCACCCTTTCCCTACGACATGGCGCCTTTTGGCCGGCAATGGTTCTCGCTGGCCGACCGTTCGGTGGCGGCGCTGGCCGCCGGGGTCAAGGCGGTGTCGCCGCTGCTCGACGCCTATCTCGACGAGCAGTTGGCGGCGCGCGGCCTGACCGACGAGGATCTGGTGCTGATCGGCTTCTCGCAGGGCACCATGCTGGCATTGCACACCGCGCCGCGCCGCGACAAGGCCTGCGCCGCCTTGGTGGGGTTCTCGGGCGCCATGGTCGAGCCCGAGGCGCTGGCCACCGAACTGAAATCGCGCCCGCGTACCCTGCTGATTCATGGCGACCAGGACGAGGTGGTCAATCCCGCCTGCCTGACCCATGCCGAGCAGCATCTGGCCGCCTACGGCATCCCGGTCCTGGCCGAGATGCGCCCCGGCCTGGGCCATTCCATCGACGGCCCCGGCCTCGGGCTCGCGGTGAATTTTATAAGACAGGCGCTGGGTTTGGAGCCCGGCTGAGGGCGCGGGGGGTGTTTCGTGCCCATGGGCTTCCCATATGCCTTCGGTGCAGCATGGGAGAGCATGGTTGGGAGTACTGGAAAGCTATCCCGCCCTGGTCCTGAATGCCGATTTCCGGCCGCTCAGCTATTTCCCGCTGTCGCTGTGGCCGTGGCAGGAGGCGGTCAAGGCGGTGGTCTCCGAGCGGGTCAACGTGGTCTCGGAATACGAGCGCGAAGTCCGCTCGCCGTCATGGTCCATGCGGCTGCCCAGCGTGATCTCGCTCAAAGAGTACATTCCGTCGTCGCGCCGGCCCGCCTTCACCCGGTTCAACGTGTTCCTGCGCGACCGCTTCACCTGCCAGTATTGCGGCGCCGCGCTGCCCAGCCACGACCTTACCTTCGACCATGTGGTCCCGCGCTCCAAGGGCGGGCGCACCACCTGGGCCAATGTGGTTGCTGCCTGCGGGCCGTGCAATCTGCACAAAGGCAACCGGCTGCTGCGCGAGGCCCGCATGCATCTGCGCCGCCTGCCCATGGAACCCACCAACTTCCAGCTCCAGGAAAACGGCCGCTCGTTCCCGCCTAACTTCTTGCACCAGTCATGGCGGGACTTCCTGTATTGGGATTCGGAACTGGAGCCGTTCTAGGGGAGGGGGAGTTAGCGGACCGCCTTCTGTGTGGCGATATAGGCGGTGACGTCCTCGATCTCGCGGCGGGTCAGCTTGAAGCCGCGCATGGGGCGGGCGTGGGGCTCGGCCAGGAAGTTGCGGATCTGGTCGGAAGAGCGCTGGTTGGCGATGGCGGCAAAGCTCGGCGCCGCGTCGGTGCCGGCGCCCGATGGTGCCACCACGTGGCAGGCCGCGCACCAACGTGCCGCCAGCTCGCCTCCGGCTTCCGCCGATGGCGCTACCGCGCCCGCCGGCGAAGCACCCATCCACAAAGCTACGCCCAGCACCGCGAGACCGCCGAAGCCGGCCAACACCGCGCGCATTCGCCACTCCATTACTTGAATTGGAAACCGTTGTGGCCGCGGAGAATGGCGGTTTCGCCGCAGTGCGGCAACCCCCATCTCCGCATGCCCCACGGATGACACCGACATGGGAAGGGCGTGCGGGCGCAGCCATGGCTGACCGAGGCGCTAGGACCTTCGAGGCAGGTGCGGGTTGGGCAGGGCGTTAACGCCGCCCGAACAGCTTCTCGACGTCGGCCAGCTTGAGCGAGACGTGGGTGGGACGGCCATGGTTGCACTGACCGGACAGCGGCGTCGCCTCCATCTGGCGCAGCAATGCATTCATCTCGGCCACCGACAGCCGCCGGCCCGAGCGCACCGCGCCGTGGCTGGCCAGGGTGGCGCAGATGTCGCCCAGGCGCTCCTTGAGCGCCAGCGCCTCGCCCCATTCGGCCAGGTCGTCGGCGAGGTCGCGCACCAGCCCCTGGACATCGCACTCGCCCAGCAGCGCCGGAGTCTCGCGCACCACCACGGCGCCGGGGCCGAACGGCTCGACCACCAGGCCGAGCGC
>JAEZFE010000216.1 GCA_023437865.1 Pseudomonadota bacterium
GTCCTGGCGCCGGTGGAGCGGCTGCACCACCACCTTCATGCCGGTTCCCCCTGGGACGAGATCATCGTCGTTTCCCAACTTTCGGCCTGCGGCGATCCAGCCAAGCTCCTGGCCGAACTCAGAGCGGCGGGGAAGCGCGTGCGCCTGTGCGTGGACCCTGGCCTGCTCCGCTTGGCGGTATCCAACCCGGATTCCTTCTGCGGCGTTCCCACGGTGGACATTTTCGCCCCGCCGCTGACGCCGGAAGAAATCCTCGCCAAGCGCATATTCGATCTGGTGACTGCCACAATTCTCCTGATAGCGACCCTGCCACTCCTGGGCCTGATTGCCTTATCGATCCGGATCATCGACGGTGGGCCTGTGCTTTTTCGCCAAACCCGCGTCGGCCTGCACGGCAGTTCCTTCAACATCCTGAAATACCGCACGATGACCGCCGGGACACCCGACGGCCAGGACCTTGCGCGCGTGACCACGCTGGGGCGCCATCTGCGCCGCTGGGGTTTGGACGAATTGCCGCAATTGCTCAACGTGATGGCGGGGCAAATGTCCATCGTTGGGCCGCGCCCGCATTCGCAAGCCGACGATGCCCAATGGGTTGAGTTGATCGACGCCTATGCGGAACGCCGCAAGGTCAAACCGGGTATCACCGGCTGGGCGCAAGTCAATGGTTTCCACGGCTTTTCAGACGGCAATGATGCGCTGTGCCGTCGTGCACAATTGGACATCGAATATGTCGAGAACTGGAGCCTGGCTTTCGACTTTCGCATTCTTGTGATGACCATGTTCGAGTTGCCCATGGATCGCCGCGCACAGCACGACGCGCAAGATTAAGCTCCGCCGATCGCGCCGGCTGGATCCGCCCCGACAATGCGCTGCGGCGGATGATTGAAGCTTTGCCGTGACGCGAAAGCACATGATACAGAGGCGCCCATGGGTCACTTGCGCTCCTTTTTAATTCCCGTCCATGTGGCGGTCATTCACGACCGGTTGCCGCCCAACGGCGCCGACGAACATGGGTGACTTCGCCATCCGCTTGGCTGAAGTGTCGAAGACATTTCCCGGCCATTCCAGACCGCTTGGCGCCAAGGAAATGATCCTGCAGGCGCCCTTTCGCTGGCGCCAGCGTACCGCCCCACGCCATGTCGCCTTGCAAGACATCACTCTGGACGTCCCGGCCGGCCAGTTCCTCGGCATCTTTGGCCATAATGGCGCCGGGAAGAGCACGTTGCTGTCGCTGATCGCCGGGATCACCCCTCCCGACAGCGGCACGATCGCGGTCAAAGGCCGCCTGGTGCCCTTGCTGCAACTGGGGGCCGGCTTCCACCCGGACCTGAGCGGCCGTGAGAACGTCATTCTGAACGGGCTTCTGCTGGGCATGCGCCGGGCCGAGATCTTGGCCCGCATGCCCGAGATCATCGAATTCGCCGGGCTGGGCGAGTTCATTGACGAGGCCATCTACACCTACTCGACCGGCATGGTGGCACGGCTCGGCTTCGCGGTCGCTGTCCACGCCGAACCGGACATCCTGCTGTTGGACGAGGTGCTCGCGGTCGGCGACGTGGAGTTCCGCGACAAGTGCGAACGGACCCTCGGTGACCTTCGCTCCAAGGGGTTGACTGTCCTGCTGGTCAGCCACTCGCCGGCCAGCATCGTCATTTCCTGCGATCGCCTTGTCGTCATCCGTGACCATAAGGTGCTGGCCGACGGCGACCCCGCCGCGGTGTTCCAGAGCCTGGGCATCAAGCCCTCCGGAAAATCGGCGAGGCGCGAATGACGTGGACAGCCCGCCTGGCGCATCAGTACGAAATTCTATGCGCGCTGGTCAGCATGCAGCTGAAGATCCGCTACAGACGCTCCGTTCTGGGATATCTGTGGTCTGTGGCCCATCCCCTGGCAACCGCCTGCGTGTTCTATCTGCTGCTGCAGGTTCTGGCGCCCGGCGCTCGCGCCAATACGGGCGCCTTCCTGCTGGCCGGCCTGTTCCCATGGCAGTGGATCGGCAATTCCGTGAACGGCGGCACCAAGGTCTTCCTCGCCAATCGGGTGCTGATCAAGAAGATCGCCCTGCCGCGCTATCTGCTGTGCATCGCCCAGGTCTTGCAGGATGGCTGGCACTTCATGGTGTCGGTGCCCATTCTGCTTGGCCTGCTGGCCATCAACGGCTTTTTGCCAAGCTGGGAGACGATGGTGGGCATTGCCTGCCTGGGTGTATTGCAGGCTGTCCTGCTGACCGGCGTCTCGCTGCTGCTGGGCAGCCTTAACATGGTGCTGCGCGACATGGAGCATCTGGTCCATGTCCTGCTTCTCAGCATCTTCTACTGCACGCCGGTCATTTACGAGACCAGCCAGGTTCCCGAGCGCTTCCGCTGGCTGATGCATATCAACCCGCTGGCCCCGCTGATCGAGGGGTGGCGTCAGGTGCTTCTGCAGGGGGTGCTGCCATGGTCGTCCTTCACGCTGACGGCCGCCTATGCCGCCTTGTTCCTGGCCGGCGGCTTGGCCGTTTACCATCGTCTCAACGGCCGTTTCGCCAGCGTCGGCTAGCGTGCGATGAACGGCAACCCAAGCCGCACCCGCGAAGTCCATGCCGCCACCCGCGCGGCATTAAGGCTGCATGCGGGCATGCGGCGGCTGTGGAGGTCGGAGCGCCGGCTGCTGGTGGTTCATGCCCGCCCCTCCGCCTCGCGGGGCGGTGCCGAGCTCAATCTTGACCTCAGCCTCGCCGACCCGCCGCCGCCGTGGCGGGTGGAGATTGTCGCCCCTGACGCCGATCCAGACATCAAGCCCTATGATGCCATCGTGATCGCCAATATCCGCCCACCGGGCGGAGCAGGCGAACGTGCCGAATATCAATGGGCGGAAACCTGGACGCGACGCCTGGAGCGCTTCGGCGGGATCGTCATACGGTCAGAGCATGACATCCATCCCTGCGCCATGCGCGACGGACGCTGCATCGGGGGCGATCCCCTGAGGCGGGATCCGTGCTCATGTGGCCGGGCAATCACCAACGCTTTCCAGAACCTGTTCGACCGCGCCGACGCCGTACGCACCCTGTCGCCGGGCCACCGCGAGGTCATCGGCAAGTTGGTGGCCGTTCGCGGCCGCGAATACGTCATTGCATCGCCAGTGGACTTCACTGCCTTTGCGCCCCGAACGCCAGTCACCGAGCGCGCGCCTGTGGCGCTCGCCTTCGCGGATGCGGTCCGCCACACCGATGAACAGGCGCGTGAACTGGCCCGGCAAGCGGGCTTGGCGCTGGAGGTCGTCCCCTATCTGTCAGTCCCGCAAAGCCAGATGCCGGCATTGCTGAACAGCGTCCGCGCGGTGGTTATGGCCCCCGTCGCCTATCACGCCTTTGGCCGACTGGCGGTCGAGGCCTTGGCTTGCGGCTGTCAGGTGCTGACCAACGGCCGTGTGGGAGCGTTCACCTGGCCCGATCCCGTTGCCGCCGCGCGGCGTGCGCGGTCTGACTTCTGGGCGATGATCCAGGAGATGTGCCCATGAGACCGATCGCCGCGGTGATGGCGAAGCTGGGAGTGAGAGCGTGAAGATCTGCGTCGACGCCGCAAGCCTGCATCCCCCGCTCACCGGGGTCGGCAATTACACCCGCAACGTGATTGCCCATCTTCCCGATCTCTGCCCGGATGCCACCTTTCTATATTTCAACGGGCACGGCTGGCACGATCGTCCGGGCATACAGCCGCAAGCCATCGCCCCGTCCAGTCCGGGGCGCCTGCGGGCCATTGCGACGCGCATCTCCTGCCTTCGGCCGGCATGGCGACAATTTCGCAAGATCGCGTGGAGCATGGCGCCGAGGGCACCGTCGCCGACCGAGAACGCGGTCTGCTTGGCCCCCAATTTTCTTCCGCCAGGGCCGTTCCGCGTTGTGGTCCCCGTGGTTCACGACCTGTCGTTCATCCGGCATCCCGAGACGCATCCACAGGAGCGCCTGAACTGGCTCGCCGGTCTGCCGGCCATCCTGGCGGCGGCACCGCGCATCGTCGTCGTGTCACCGTTCACCGCCGAGGAAGTCCGAACCTATTACCGCATTCCCGCCGACCGTCTGCACATCGCCCCGCCTGGGGTGAGTGCGGCGTTCCGCACCGCCGACCGGGCCGACCCGTCAGCCGCCCATCGCTACGGCTTGGTCCCCGGACAGTATATCCTGAGCGTCGCCACCCTGGAGCCGCGCAAGAACCTGTCCACCCTGGTGGAGGCGTACGCCGCCTTGCCCGAGGCCATCCGCAGGCTTGTACCGCTGGTGATGGTGGGCGCCTTGGGCTGGGGCGATATCGGCCGGAGCGCGCTGTGGGGGGAGCTGGAGCGATGCGGCCAGATCCGCATCCTGGGCTATGTGCCGGATGACGCCCTTGCCGGCCTGTACGCCAATGCCCGCGCATTGTGCTGTCCCTCCCTCTACGAGGGGTTCGGCATGCCGGTGGCCGAGGCATTGGCCACCGGCACGCCGGTGCTGGTTTCCGCCACGAGTGCCCTACCCGATACCGCCGGGCCGGGAGGGCTGATCCTGCCGCCTCGGGAAACCGGAGCATGGACCGAAGCGCTGTCACGGATCATCGGCGATGACCAACTGCACGATCGCCTGGGCCGCGCCGGACGGGAGCACGTCCGTGCCTTCGATTGGCGGCGCAGCGCGGCCACCATCGTCCGCGCCCTCGCCGAGGCGGCAGCCATCGGCCCAATCAGGGAAACAGGCGACCCTGAAATCTGACCCCGGCGGCACCTAGGTCGTCGCCGCCTGCTTTGTGAAAGCTGCAGCCAGGGTGCGCAGACTGGCAATCAGACGATCGCTGTGCGGCGGTGTCCAGATGCCCCCATGGGGCCCGCCCACCGGCACGATGCGAAGATCGGCACAGACCTGCGACCATCCGAGATCGGCGGGCTTTCCCGCAAAGTACGCTGGGTCATCGGTGGCAAACAGGATGGCGGAAAAGGGGTACGGCCCCTTGATGATGCCGTCGATGCTTTGTGCCCGCAGGATACGAACGGCCCGCCGTCTCATCGCTTCGTACGTCGCGTGGCGACCGGCGAGCTTCACCCCCATCATCAGCAGCCTGAGCGACCTCAAGCGGCCACTCCGCGCCAAGCTGGCCGCCAGGACCACAAGGGGAGCCTCCTCCCCCTGTTGGCGCAGGAATTTGCATGCCCCACGCCATCGCCCACGCCAAGTCCAGCGAGGCGGCACCACGGGCGGCGTTAGCGCAGGCTCGATCCCCGGCTCACCATCAATGAAGCCGAGGAGATCGACCGGCTCGCCGGCGGCGTGCAGTTGCCGTGCTGCCTCGAACGCCAGCTTTGCCCCCACGGAATGCCCAATCAGCCAGACCCGGCTTTGCGCGCAGCCCTGGCGGACTGCCTCCACGATGTCGGACAGAACAACATGGGGGTCAAAGGCCCCACGGAATTCGTCGCCCCCTCGTGCTAGATCGATCACATGAACGCGGGCCACTTGCTCCATCTGATGGACAAAGGACAGGATGCCCAGCCCCGCTCCCAAGACGCCGGGGACCAACACCAGAAGCGGTTTGTCATCCCCAACGGGCTGGGCTTTCCCCTCCGCCATGGTGATTGCGGAAACAAGCTCACGGGGACGGGTCGTCATTCCCAGCAGGTTCGGTGCGATGCGATGGCCGAGACAGCGCTCGATCGACAGCAGGGTCGTCATCGCCCGCAACGAATCGCCGCCCGCCTGCTCAAACGTCAGGTTTGCCTGCCATGCACCGGGCATCAGGGCATCCCATGCCGTGCGGACGGCCTCCACGACGATGCCCTCCTCCTCCGCATGCTCCGGCAGACCTTCCGCGCAGGACGCGCGGCTCTGACGCTCGGCGTCCAGCTCATCGAGACGGCGCGCATCCAGCTTAAAGTTGGCAAGCCGCGGAATGGCGTCGATCTGCACGATCTCCGCCGGCTGCATATGGGCGGGAAGGCGTTCTGCCAGCCAGGTCCGAAGCCGGAGAGGCACGCCCCCCACCGATAGCTCCGCCACCACATAGGCAACAAGCGAGAGTGCCGCCTCGCCGCCACGCCCCAGCACAGCCGCATCGACGATCCCGCCAAATGTCCGCAGGATGGCCTCGATCTCCGCGGGTTCCACACGAAACCCGCGAATTTTCATCTGTCGGTCTTTCCGCCCAATGAAGTGAAGGAGCCCATCGGATTGCTCCCGCCCCATGTCGCCGGTGCGAAATACCCGCGCGAGACGATCATCGGGGCAGGGGTGAAAATGCACCGCGGTGAGATCTGGCGCATTCCAATAGCCCAACGCCATGTGGCGGCTGGTGATGACAATCTCCCCCTCCTCCCCTGGCGACACAGGCGAACCGTCTCCATCGACCAGCACGGAGGGCCGGTCGGGCACCGCGTATCCGACGGGAACGAGAGCATCCGTCAGCGCAATGTCGTGGTCGATAAACCACTGCCGGGCGATGGTGGCGATCTCCGTCGAGCCGATTCCCACATACATCCGGGCGGAACGGGGAAAGTGTTGCCGGTAAAGCTCCACATCGGTACGGAACAGGCGATCCCCCGCCACATAAACAATGCGCACGTCAGCGAATATTCGCCCATCGGCTTCGCTGCGGCAAAAAGCGCGAAGGATCGGCGGCATGGAGTGAAAAATGGAAATCCGGCGGTCTTTCACAAACTCCGCCAGTCCCGACAGCCCGCGTTTACGGAGATCCCAGATGTTCAATCGTGCGCCGGTCAGCAATGCGCCAAAGATGTCCCGGTTCGCACCGCCGACACTGGGAGAGTAAAGCAGCGTCAACGAATCCCCAAAATTCAGGTGCACGGAATTCACGTACTGAAGAATGTCGTGCAAGAGATTTGACTGGTTCTGGAACACTCCCTTGGGCGCGCCGGTGCTGCCAGATGTGTAGATGACATAGGCAATCGACGAGGCCGTGCCGACGATCCATTGTGCCGGAGCCTGCACGCCTTGGGCGGTATGATCACGGATCAGAAGCGCAGCCGCCCCCGGCGCCAAGCGCTCGGCCACGGCCAGATTGGCCTCGTCGGTGACAATCGTCCGGGCGCCCGAATGTGCCGCAATGGCGGCATTGCGCGCGACGGGAAACGACATGTCGAGCGGCACATATGGCCGTCCAGCAGCCAGCGCCGCCAGCATGGCAACCGGATAGTGGCGGTCATTGCCGAGACAGATGAGCACCGGGGCCGCAGGGGAGACCGAGCTTTCGAGCCGGACGGCCAAGGCCGCCACCGCCGAGACCAATTGGCCATAGCTCAGTGTCGCTGCCCCGTCATCAATGGCGACGCGGTCACCATAGGCTTCGGCTATCCTACGGAATATCTGGGCGACCGGTTGATCAATCCATTCCGCCGTCAGGGGCACAAAGCCGTCATCGCCCGGTAGTCCGGAATCAAGCGCGGGCAAGGTGGCGCGGCCCCTTCACGCCGGACCCCATGCGCGGAGGGCCCAATGCCGCCAGATGGCGGCATCGATCAGGCTTGGGCGCTTGGCGGACTGGTGCGACATCAATCTCTTTTATCAGGTGCGGGCCGCTGACAAAAAGGCTGTCTGCGCCGTCTTAGTGCCGGCAGGCGGAAGACGTACTGTCGCAGGTCATCGGGACTTGGTCCAACCATTGAAACAGGGCATCGCTGGGCATGGGCCGGGCATAGAAATAGCCCTGAACGGCATCCACACGGCATTTGGCGAGCAGGTCGGCCTGTTCCTGGCGCTCCACACCTTCAGCCACGACCTTCAGACCGAGGGTGTGGCCGAGGGCGACAACGGTGCGGACTATCCGGCGATCGACAGGACTGGCGTCAATCTCGGCGACGAAGGTGCGATCCAGCTTCAGGACGTCGATCGGCAGGCGCTTCAGATAGGCCAGCGACGAGTAACCAGTCCCGAAATCGTCGATGGCAACCGTCATTCCCAAAGCACGCGACCGTTCAAGGACCGCGGTCGCCAACTCAGGATTCGAAATGACCGCCCGTTCGGTGATCTCCAACTCGATATGATGCGGCGACACGCCATGGCGCCGGGTAACGGCGACAATGCGGTCGGCCAGGTCTTCGTCCAGCAATTCCAGCGGGGACAGGTTCACCGCGACGCGCGGGGCATGCACGCCACGGGACTGAGCATCGGAGATCAGGGCGCAGCACTGGTTCATGGCCCAATCGCCCAAGGCGCCAATCATGCCGGCTTTCTCGGCCATCGGAATGAAGCGGTCGGGCGGAACGGCGCCGTAATCGGGATGGTACCAGCGCATCAGAGCCTCGACGCCGCAATGGCCGCCGCTGCGCAGACAGATTTTCGGCTGGTAGTGAAGTTGGAGGGCGTTGCAGGCGATGGCCTCTTCCAGGGCAAGCTCAAGATCGGCGTCGGGCACCAGCGGGCGTGGTGCGGTATGATCGATACCCATGTATCGGCCCTCCAAGAGAACCTAGGCGCGGTGGCAGTCGGGGGGGAGAGAGACCACCGCGCCTAGGGGCAACCGCGGACGCACCACCCGCCGCGGGCAAGATCAGGCAGCGCGGACCTCATCGAGGAATTCTCCGACCCTGCGAGATAATTCTTCGGCGTTCACGGACAGCGAGCGCGACGAGTCGAGCACGTGGCCGGCCGACGCCCCGGTCTCGGGGGGCGC
>JAEZFE010000262.1 GCA_023437865.1 Pseudomonadota bacterium
GTGTGGTTGTTCGGGGCGGCGATGGCGAAGCCACCGGTCAGGATGCCGTCCGAACCCCAGTTGCCGGCGGCGTCGGGGGCCATCACGTGCAGCAGCACGGCGCCATTGGCCTCGGAGCCGATGATGACCTTACCGAAACCGCCCTCAACGAACACTGCCGACTTGTCGATCACGTCGTTGGCGGCGTTGTTGCGGGTGTCGATGTTGCCACCGGCTTCCAACTCGACGGTGATGCCGACCTTCAGGCCGTTGTCGAGGGTGGTCTCACCGCCGAAGAAGACCTCGTTGTCGCCCTTGATGTCGACGGTCGAGAACTGGCCGGCGTTGTTGAGCTGGCTGCGCTCATAGGCGCCCTGCTGCCAAGCGCCGACAACCCACCACTTGGAGAAGCCGCCGAGCTCCAGCTTGATCTTCTCCGACGCCTGGGCGCCCGACGCCAGGGTGGCTGCCACCAGAGCGGTGCTGGCGATAAGAACCTTCTTCATGTCTACCCCTCGTGCCTCGAAATGACGAAAAAAGCGGCGTATGGCTCACCGCCTAATTTCAATGCATCCTACGAAGCGCCAGCGGGCTGATCAATTGATTTAGGTGCAGGCGCGAATAGACTCTGCCCCGCGGTTGCAAAACCGTCACATCCGATTTTGGACCGCGCCCAAAAAGACAGGGCGCCCGAAGGCGCCCTTTCCCCGAACGATGCCGGTGGTCTTCGATTAGAAGGCCAGCGACAGACCGGTCATGGCGACCCAGCCCTTGTTCTCGCCAGCATCGGCGCGGCCTTCGTCCTTGTATTCGGCATGGCCGATCGAGGCGAGCACGTCGACGCCAGCGCCCAGGTTGTACTTGCCCGAGAGCTGGTAGAACTCGATCTCGTCGTCGCCGGACACAAGGATCAGATCCTCGGCCTTGGACTTGAAGTACGACAGCGACACGGCGTACGGGCCGGAGGCGTACTGCAGACCCACGTCCCACGCATTGGCGTCATAGGAAATGGTGTTCAGGGCGGGGGTGCTGTTCATGTTGTCGACCACCTGACGGTAGGAACCGCCCAGGGTGAAGCCAGCATAGGACAGCTGAGCACCGGTCGAGTATTCACGCTGCTGGCCGTGCGAACCAGCCAAAGCGGTCGAACGGGAGGCATTGTACTGGGCGTAGCCAATGTCGGCCTTGACGCCGACGCCACCGAAGGTGTTGGCGTACAGAATGCCAGCGCCGTAGACGGGGACCGAACCGGTCTCGACACCGCGGTTGTCTTCCGACAGGCCATTGGCCTTATAGGTGGCACCGACGGTGAAGCCGTAGAAGGTCGGCGACACGTAGGTGATGCCCTCGGAATCGCCGTCGGTCAGGATGGCGGTGGTGTTGCCGGTGCCGGCGGTGCGGGCGGCAGCGGCGTTCGCGTCGTTGGCGATCTGACCGATGGAGGCAACGCGGTTTGCGGTGCCCGCACCAGTGCCAGCCGGCTGGGCCACGGCGAAGTTGCCGGTCATGATGCCACCTTCGTTCCAGTTGCCAGCGGCGTCCGGAGCGGTATTGTGGATCAGGTAGGTGCCGTTGTTCTTCGAGCCGATGATGAACTTACCGAAGCCGCCGGCGATGAACACGTAGGACTCGTCGATCACGTCGGTGGTGGCGCCGGTGCGGGAATCGGTGTGGCCACCGGCTTCCATCTGGACGTCGATGCCGACCTGCAGGCCGTTGTCCAGGGTGGTCGAGCCGCCGAAGTAGATCTCATTGTCGCCCTTGACGTCGACGGTCGAGAACTGGCCAGCGTTGTTCAGCTGGGTGCGCTCGAAGGAGCTGTCCTGCTGAGCAGCGACGATCCACCACTTGGAGAAGCCGCCCAGGTTCAGCTTGATCTTCTCGGAAGCCGAAGCAGCGCCGGCCGAGACCATGGTCGCGGCGACCAGCGCGGTGCTGGCGATAAGAACCTTCTTCATGTTATCTCCTCTCTTTGGCACGGGGATGCGAGAGCACATCGCCTATCCAAATGAACGAACGGCCCCGATCTCGCCACGTCGAAGGTGGCGAGTCAAGCAACGGAGGGGGTAGAATGTGTCGAACCTCCCGCACTGTGGCGAAAGTGCAACAGCGGGCCGGCGCGGTGGGCGGAAATGGCGGCTTGCCGCCCGGGCGCGGGCGTAGCATTCTCTCGGGCATCCGCGCGCCCGTGCATATACAAGGTGTGGCGTACATCCCGGCCCGGTGGGGCATAGAAGGTGTTGAAGCGATGAAGACCAAGTTGGCCAACGTTGTGGTGATGGCGGCTTTCGCCGTGTCGGCGGTCGTGCTGTCCGCCTGTTCGGAGAGCAAGGCGGTGTTCCCCACCCGCGACAAAACCTCGAGCTCGCCGCGCATGAGCAACGAGCCACGCGAGACCGTGTTCGGCACCGAGGGCCTGTTGGGCGACAAGAAGAAGGGCCAGGGCGAGGCCGCCGGCATCGGCGTTAATTCGTTCCTGTGGCGCGCTTCGTTGGACACCATCGCCTTCATGCCCATCGCCAATGCCGACCCGTTCGGCGGCACCATTCTCACCGATTGGTACCAATTGCCGGAGACGCCCAGCGAGCGGTTCAAGGTGAACGTCTTCATCATGGATCGCGCCTTGCGCGCCGACGGCATCAAGGTCGCCGTGTTCAAGCAGGCGCGCGACGGCATGGGCCAATGGGTGGACGTGAAGGTCGAGCCGCGCATGGCCACCGATCTTGAAAATTCCATCCTGACGCGCGCCCGCCAGCTGCGCATCGTCTCCACCGATTAAGGCGCACCGGGGCGAATTCGTTCGCCCCCTTGCCCACATCCCCCCTGATCATCTCCAGAAAATTCGAGGCCGGCCGCCATGTCGCGTACCGACGAGCGCTATAACGTCAAGGAAACCGAAGCCAAGTGGCAGCGTGTGTGGGAGGAACGCCAGTCGTTCCGCGCCACGCAAGACCCGTCACGGCCGAAATACTATGCGCTCGAGATGTTCCCCTATCCGTCGGGCCGCATCCATATGGGCCACGTCCGCAATTACACGCTGGGCGACGTCGTTGCCCGCCATAAGCGGGCCGCCGGCTTTAACGTGCTGCACCCCATGGGCTGGGACGCCTTCGGCCTGCCCGCCGAGAACGCCGCCATCGAGCGCGGCGTGCACCCCGCCAAGTGGACGCGCGAGAATATCGCCGCCATGCGCGAGCAGCTGAAGTCCATGGGCCTGTCCTATGATTGGGGCCGCGAGGTCGCCACCTGCGAGCCGGACTATTACCGCCACGAACAGAAGATGTTCCTCGACTTCCTGAAGGCCGGCCTGGTCTACCGCAAGGAATCGTGGGTCAATTGGGACCCGGTCGAGAACACCGTGCTGGCCAACGAGCAGGTGATCGACGGCCGCGGCTGGCGCTCGGGTGCGCTGGTGGAAAAGCGCCTGCTGAGCCAATGGTTCCTCAAGATCACCGCCTTTGCCGACGATCTGCTCGACAGCCTGAAGACGCTGGAGCGCTGGCCCGAGCGCGTCCGCATCATGCAGGAGAACTGGATCGGCCGCTCCGAGGGCGCGCGCCTGACCTGGGACATCGCCGGCCGGGCCGATCAGCTCGAGATTTTCACCACCCGCCCCGACACCCTGTTCGGCGCTGCCTTCCTCGCCATCTCGCCCAACCACCCGTTGGCCGCCGAGCTAGCCCCGGGCAATGCCGAACTCGCCGAGTTCATCGCCGAGTGCAACCGCATGGGCACCTCGGAAGCGGTGCTGGAAACCGCCGAGAAGAAGGGCCTGGACACCGGGCTCAAGGCGCTGCACCCGTTCGTGCCGGGCTGGGAGCTGCCGGTCTATGTCGCCAATTTCGTGCTGATGGAATACGGCTCGGGCGCCATCTTCGGCTGCCCGGCCCACGATCAGCGCGACCTGGATTTCGCCCGCAAATACGGTCTGACGGTCAAGCCGGTCGTGCTGCCGCCGGGCGAGGATCCGGCAACCTTCGCGGTCGGCGCCGAGGCCTATAGCGGCGATGGCGGCTTGTTCAATTCCGACTTCCTGAACGGCCTGGGCGTGGACGCGGCCAAGTCGGCGGCGATCGCCCGCATCGAGGCCGAGGGCCGCGGCGCCAAGACGGTGAACTGGCGCCTGCGCGACTGGGGCGTATCGCGCCAGCGCTATTGGGGATGCCCGATCCCCATCATCCATTGCGACACCTGCGGCCCGGTACCGGTGCCCGCCGACCAGCTCCCGGTAAAGCTGCCCGAGGACGTCACCTTCGACAAGCCGGGCAATCCGTTGGACCACCATCCGACCTGGAAGAACGTGGACTGCCCGTGCTGTGGCAAGCCGGCGCGGCGCGAGACCGACACCTTCGACACCTTCTTCGAATCATCATGGTATTTCGCCCGCTACACCTCGCCGACCAGCGAGGACGTGGCCTTCGACAAGGCGGCAGCCGATTACTGGCTGCCGGTGGACCAGTATATCGGCGGCATCGAGCACGCCGTGCTGCACCTGCTGTATTCGCGCTTCTTTACCC
>JAEZFE010000411.1 GCA_023437865.1 Pseudomonadota bacterium
TCCACCGCCTTTCGCAAATGGTTGGCCTTCATGGGGTCGGCGAGGCGCACGCGGGGCAGCACGTCCGGGGCGAACGTGGGAATGCCGAGGAAGTTGAGGTCCTCGCTTTCCGACAGCGTATCGCCGATGCGGAGCTGGCCGTGGTTGGGGATGCCCATAATGTCGCCGGCGAAAGCTTCCTCGGCCAGTTCACGGTCGCGCGCCAGGAAGAACACCGGATTGACCAGCGCCATCACCTTGCCCGAGCGCACATGCTTGACCTTCATACCGCGCTTGAACTTACCCGAGCAGATGCGGAAGAAGGCGATGCGGTCGCGGTGGTTGGGGTCCATGTTGGCCTGGACCTTGAACACAAAGCCGGTGACCTTTTCTTCGTCGGGCTCGACCATGCGCTTGTCGGATTTGCGCGCCATGGGCGCAGGTGCCAGCCGGCCGATGCCGCGCAGCAGCTCGGCGACGCCGAAGGTCTTGAGCGCCGAGCCGAAGAACACCGGGGTCAGGTGGCCAGCGCGGAAGCTTTCCAGGTCGAATTCGGGGTAGCCGCCGCGCACCAGCTCGATCTCCTCGCGCAGGCGGTCGGCGGCGGCCTTGCCCACCGCCTCGTCCAGCTTGGGGCTGTCGAGCGAGGCGTCCACCGCCACCTCGGCGATATGGTCGCCGCGGCCGGGGTCGAACATGATGACGCGGTCATTGACCAGATCGTAGACACCCTTGAGGTCGCGGCCCATGCCGATGGGCCAGGTGACCGGGGCCACGTCGAGCGCCAAGGTCTTCTCGACCTCGTCCAGCAGGCCCAGGGTGTCGCGGCCCTCGCGGTCCACCTTGTTGACGAAGGTGACGATGGGCACGTCGCGCATGCGGCAAACCTCGAACAGCTTCAAGGTCTGGGTCTCGATGCCCTTGGCGGCGTCCAGCACCATCACCGCCGAATCGACAGCGGTCAGGGTGCGGTAGGTATCTTCCGAAAAGTCTTCGTGGCCCGGCGTATCGAGCAAGTTATAGGTCAGCCCCTCGTGCTCGAAGGTCATCACCGAGGCCGACACCGAAATGCCGCGCTCCTTTTCGATGGCCATCCAGTCCGAACGGGTGCGGCGCTGCTCGCCGCGGGCGCGCACAGCACCGGCCATCTGGATGGCGCCGCCGAACATCAGCAGCTTTTCGGTCAGCGTCGTCTTACCGGCGTCGGGGTGCGAGATGATGGCGAAGGTGCGCCGAAGCGCCAGTTCGGAGGAGAGCGATGTCATGGAGGCGGTTTTTCCCCGGATCGGCTATAAAATCAAGCGAATTGAAGGAGAGGCCCGCCATGCTGACCATCCCCGCCAGCCTGGACCTGGAAACCCGCCTGTTCGCGCTGGCACGCCGTCTGGGCAAGCGCCCGGAGGAATGCGCGCTGGCGGCGCTGACCGCCTGGATTGAGGATCACGAGGAATCCCTGGCCAACGCGCAGAGGCTGGGCGGGGACGGCACCATGCGCCCGCCCGAGGGGTTTTTCGACTAGCCGGTTTACTTGGCCCTAACCGCCGGGCGGCCATCCTGACGCCTTCTTCCAGCGGAGGCGGCGATGGCCGGCGAGTGGTGGCGGAGCGCGCTGATCTACCAGATCTGCCCGCGCAGCTTTCAGGACAGCAACGGCGACGGCATCGGCGACTTGGCCGGGATCACCGCGCGGCTGGAATATGTGGCCAGCCTGGGGGTGGATGCGGTGTGGATCACCCCGTTCTTCGCCTCGCCGATGGCCGATTTCGGCTATGACGTGGCCGATTACCGCGCAATCGATCCGCTGTTCGGCACCATGGCCGATTTCGACCGCCTGCTGGAGCGGGCCCACGGCCTGGGGCTGAAGGTGCTGATCGATATGGTGTGGAGCCACACTTCGGATTGCCATCCGTGGTTCCACGATCATCGCGACCGCTATGTCTGGGCCAATCCCCGGCCCGACGGCACTGCGCCCAACAATTGGCTGGCGGTGTTCGGCGGCCCGGCCTGGACGTGGGAGCCGCGCCGCCGTCAATACTACCTGCACCATTTCCTGCCCAGCCAGCCGGCGCTGGACTGGCACAACCCCGAGACGGTGGACGCCTTGCTGGCCGAGGGTCGGTTCTGGCTGGAAAAGGGAGTGGACGGCTTCCGGCTCGACGCCGTTGATTTCATGCTGCACGACCCAGCTTTACGCGCCAACCCGCCGCGCCCGGTGGCCGAAGTACCGGCCAAGCCGTTCGGCATGCAGCAGCACCTTTACGATGTCGCCCAGCCCGAGGTGGTGGAGGCACTGGCCCGCATCCGGGCACTGATGGACGAGTACCCGGGCACGGTGACCATGGCCGAGCTGTCCAGCGTCGGCGACCCGGTGGAACGCGCCGCCGGCTACACCACCCGAGGCGGCATGAACCTGGCCTATTCCCTGGGCCTGATGCGCCGCCCGTTCACCGCCGATTCCTTGCGCGAGTTGATCGGCGAGGTCGCCGGGCGCACGGGCGAAGGCCGGCTTGCCTGGGCCTTTGCCAATCACGACATGGAGCGCGCGGTGACCCGCTGGGGCGATGGCAGCCCAGCCTGCGCCCGCATGATGCTGGCGCTGCTGCTGGCGCTGGAGGGCGGCCTGTGCCTGTACCAGGGCGAGGAATTGGGCCTGCCCGAGGCCAACATCCCGCACAAGCGCCTGCGCGACCCCTACGGCATCGCCTTCTGGCCGGAGTTCAAGGGCCGCGACGGTTGCCGCACGCCCATGCCATGGCACGCCGAGGCGCCGCATGCCGGCTTCTCGGATTGCGAACCCTGGCTGCCAGTGTCGGCGGAGCATCTGGCGCTGGCGGTGGACCGGCAGGAGGCCGACGGCCACTCACCGCTGAACACCCTGCGCCGGCTGGCCCGCTGGCGGAAGGGCCATCCGGCACTGATGGACGGCACGACACGCCTGGTCGATCTGCGGCCTGAGGTCGTGGCGTTCGAGCGGGTGTGCAACGCCGAGCGGATGCTGTGCGTGTTCAATCCGTCGCCCCGCACAATGCGAGTTCGTGCGGGCAAGCCGGCGGAAGGCGTCGGCTACCGGACCGAGGGGGACGAGGTGGTCTTCGAGGGATGGGGCGGGTGCTTTATCCCGACGCCCCTCCATTCACGATAAGCGAGAGGCCGCTTACCCCTTCAACGCAATCATGCGCTCGCGGATGGCGTCGATCCGCTCCACCAGCTCGGCGATGCCCAGCGCGTCCTCCATGCGGGCACGTTCTGCCAGCAAGGCCGGCATCTCGTCGGCACTGGCAGCCTTCATGCGGGCATTCATGCCTTCCTCGTAAAGGGCAAACTGCCCCAGCGCATCGTCAAGCAGGGTATCGAGGCGCCTGCGCTCCGCGGCCAATTCGGCCAGCTCCACTTCCATGGTCGGCGAACCTCAAGCGGCCAATTGCTTGGCCAGGTCCAGTGCTTCGACCTCGGCACGGGCGGCAGCGTCCTCAACGCCGGTCATGGCCGCAAGGCACATGGCGGCTGCGGTTATACCTTCCTGATGGGCGACGCCGTGAGCATGACCCTGGGCGCAGGCATCATGATACGTCTCATCATACGCGGTCAGCAGCATCTCGAATGTCGCGCCGTCCATGGAAGGCTCCTTTTGTCGTCAACCGGAGCGATTATAGCGCTGGTTAACGACAAAAGGTTCACCCAAGTCAAGCGACAGCGAGTTCTTTAGAAGTATAATTCGACAAAACAAAAAACCATATAAACGGCCATTAAACGACAAGCAAACAGCCGTGTGCCGACGCCCAAGCCTGCCGATAACTAGTGCGCCGCATCCCAGCTGCCGCCCACGCCGGTTTCGACCACCAGCGGCACCGACAGTTCGGCGGCGGCTTCCATCACCCGCTTGACCAGAGCGCGGGTCGCCTCGATTTCGGCATCGGGAACCTCGAACACCAGTTCGTCGTGGACCTGGAGCAGCATGCGGGCACCCAATCCCGCCGCCTTGAGCTCGCCCGGCAGGCGGATCATGGCGCGCTTGATGATGTCAGCCGCACCGCCCTGGATGGGGCCGTTGATGGCCGCCCGCTCGCCGAAGGCGCGCAGCGGCCCCTTGCCGTTGATGTCGGGCACAAACACCTTGCGGCCGAACAGGGTGGTGACATAGCCCTTGGCCCGCGCCTCGGCCTTGGCCTTTTCCATGTAGTCGCGGATTTCGGGGAAACGCCCGAAATAGGCCTCGATATAGGCCTTGGCCTCGGCATTGGCGATGCCGAGCTGCTGGGCCAGGCCAAACGCTGAAATGCCGTAGATGATGCCGAAATTGATGGCCTTGGCCCGGCGCCGCGTCTCGGGCGTCATCTCGG
>JAEZFE010000356.1 GCA_023437865.1 Pseudomonadota bacterium
TTCGGCGAGTCCTCGTCGACCCACTCCCCGCCGCAATCGCCGTAGACGCCGGTGGTGGACAGGTATCCCGCCCATTCCAGCCGCAACCCGCGCAATTGGCCGCCCATCACATCGAGCACCGGGTCGCCGGCTTCGTCGGGCGGCACCGAGGACAGCACATGGGTCACGCCCGCCAGCGCGCCCTCGGGCAGCGGATTGTCGCGGTCGAAGCGGTGCATCTCGACGCCCGCCAGACCGCCTTCACCCGAGCGTGTGGTGCCCGCCACCTGCCAGCCCAACTCCAGCAGCCGTTGCGCGATCACCCGGCCCGAGAAGCCGAGCCCGAACAGGAAGAAGCGGCCGGCCATGTTTCCTCGCTTGCCTTGGGAATTCATCCCGTCAAACTAATGCCCAATTCTTCCTGTTCAAAGGCTTCCATGTTCCGCCGCATCGCCCTCGCCGCCCTCCTCTCCGCCTTTGCCACCACCGCCCTGGCCCAAGTCATCGATGGACGCGAGGAATACCGCGTCTGCCTGACGCTGGCGAAGACCAAGCCCGAGCAGGGCTGGGAGGAGGCACTGACCTGGCAATCCTTGGGCGGCGGCGAAGCCGCCCGACATTGCGCCGCGGTGGCATTGATCGGCCTGGGCAAATACGGCGAGGCGGCGACCCGGCTGGAGACCCTGGCCAACGAAAGCGTGCGCGCTGATTCCGTGCGCGCCGAGATGCTCGCCCAGGCGGCGCAGGCCTGGGGCCTGCTGGGCAACACCCAGCGCGCCGACGCGGCCTTGCGCGGTGCGCTGACACTCGCGCCGGGCAATCCCGATTTGATGCTGGACCAGGCGGTGCTGATGGCGCAGATCGGCCATTACCAGGAGGCCATCGGGGTCCTGTCGGCGATCCTGCGCGCCCAGCCTAACCGCATCGAGGCGTTAACGCTGCGCGCCAGCGCGTTCCGCTACCTCGACAATTTGGCCGGCGCCGAGGACGACATCAATACGGCGCTGAAACTGGACCCCGACTACACCGAGGCCCTGCTTGAGCGCGGCATCCTCTACCGCATGAAGGGGGACGACAAGGCGGCGCGCGAAGACTGGCTGCGCGTCGTCGATCTCCAGCCCGAGGGCAGCACGGCGGATACCGCCCGGCGCAACATCGAGAAGATGGACGTCAAGGTGAAGTGACGGAATGCCCAAGTACTGAACAGAAATTACCCAAAAATTGATCCAATTGGGTTTGTTTCAGGATAGTTAAATAAACCGCAAGAAGGTGATTGTTGGTGACAATGTGAATCGCCATCTGTTAGCGTCATGACTGGTTGGCGATCTTCCCAAGGTGAGACCTTGTCCCACGCAGGTGCGCCCTTTCAGGCCCGACTTCCGCTCGCACCTGTCGCGGCGGCGCTGCTGATCCGCCAGCCCCCGATGCACGGCTCTCCCCTTGGGAGGGCCGTTTTTGTTTACCCATCCCCGACGGAGACAGCCCATGGCTAAGCGTGTGGCGCGCAATCAGGCCCAGCACAAATCCGACCAGGTGGTGACGCTCTACCCCGCCGATGCCGACTGGCATCCGCTGGGCGAGGAGCCCCGCGACCAGAGCTATGTCCGCAAGGTGCGCCCCCAGAGCGAGGGGCAGCGCCAACTGATGGACGCCGTTGCGGAACATAATCTGGCCGTCGCCCTGGGCCCCGCCGGAACCGGCAAGACCTACCTGGCCATCTCGGCGGCGGTCGAGGCGTTCGAAGAAGGCAGGGTTTCGCGCATCATCCTGTCACGCCCGGCGGTGGAGGCCGGCGAATCGCTGGGCTTCCTGCCCGGCGACATGCAGGAGAAGCTGGCGCCCTATCTACGCCCGCTTTACGACGCCCTGGCCGACCGCATGGGCGGCAAGCGTCTGCGCACCTGCCTGTCCGACGGCACCATCGAGATCGCCCCCATCGCCTATATGCGCGGGCGCACGCTCAACAACGCCTTCGTGGTCATCGACGAGGCGCAGAACTGCACCTATGGCCAGATCAAGATGCTGCTGACGCGCTTAGGCTGGCATTCGACCATGGTGCTGACCGGCGACCCCGACCAGACCGACCTGCTGCCGGGCATGTCCGGCCTCGCCGATATCGCCGCCCGCCTGCAGGCCCTGCCCGAGGTGGCAGTGGTGGAATTGGCGGAAGCCGACATCGTGCGCCACCCGCTGGTCGCCAGCATGCTGACGGTGCTTTAAGGCGAGGCCCATCAAAGCTATATGGGGAGCATGCCCCTCGATCATGCTCCCCGTTTCGGCTGGTGCTGCCAGTATCTGCCGCCCGACGGCGATGCCGATGCCGCCAAGCGGCTGAACCCCGGCACCGTCACCATCGCCACGCTGTCCAGGCTTTCAGGCGCACGCCGGACCGAGAAGCTGCTCGACGTCCTCCGCCGCAACCTGGGCGCGCTGCTGGGCCAGCTCGACATCGTTGCCTCCGGACCGGCGTGGCGCCGGCTGCTGCGGGTCAATTCAGGCCTGCTGCCCGCCTACACCCATCCGCTGGGACGCGACCTCTACGCCGAGCCCACGATCCGCGCGGTGGTCGAGACCAACTTGGCGCGGGCCGGAGACAAGGCGCGGGCGAGCGGCATCCGTATCGGCCTGCATCCCGATCAGTTCTGCGTCTTGTCCACCGCCGATGCGGGCATTCTCGCCAATTCCTTGGATGAGCTCGAATACCATGCCGACGTCCTGCGCCTGATGGGGCTGACCGGGGGCTGGCATCCCGAGGGGGCGCACATCAACATCCATGGTGGTGGCCGGGCCGAAGGAGTGGCGGGGTTCCGCCGCGGCTTCACCCGCCTGTCGGAAGATGCCCGCAATCTGGTGACCGTGGAGAACGACGAGATCTCCTACGGCTTGGACGATTTATTGCCGCTGGCTGAGACGCTGCCCATCGTCGTCGACATCCACCATCACTGGATCAAGAGTCAGGGCGAGTACCTGACGCCAGAGGATCCCCGGCTGGAGGTGGTGCGGCAGTCCTGGCGCACTACCCGCCCAATCGCCCATGTCAGCGTCTCGCGCGAAGATGTACTGGCCGGCCATGATCCGGAGATTCTTCCCGACTTCGCCGCGCTCGGCCTCAAGCCCAGTGTGTTACGCGCCCATTCCGACCGGATGTGGAACCATGCACTCAACCGGCTGGTGGGCCGCCACCTTGCCTGGGCAGATTTCGAGATCGAGGCCAAGCACAAAAACCTGGCGGTGGACGATCTGGAACGCGATCTGCTACGCGGCGGGGTCGCTGCGCTCGATGAAGCGGCGCATGGCGGGCGTCACCCGGTGCTTGATGCCGTTGAGCCCGCGCGAC
>JAEZFE010000391.1 GCA_023437865.1 Pseudomonadota bacterium
GGGCACCAGCGGCCACACCTTGGCGCCCGGTTCGGCCCTGCACTCGATGGCGATGGTGTTGAGGTCGGCGGCCGCGCCCACCCAGGTCTCGGCCTTGGCCTCGCGGATGCGCTCGGCGGCGCCGCCCAGATGCTCGGCCACCACCAGGCGCGACGGCCCGAACCCGGCCTTTTCCAGCAGGCGCGCCAATGCGGCGGGGGTCTGGCCGTCCTCGGCCAGCACCAGCAGCTTGCGGCCCGGCGCGAGGTGCAGGTGCAGGCTGTCCAGGGGGCGGCCATGCACGGTCAGGCACAGGCAATCCTGCAGCGGCCAGCCAAGGCGGACGGCGGCCAGCGAGAAGGCGCCTGGATGGGGGATGACGCGCAGCTCGCCCGCGTCGAACCAGCGGGTGAGCGTGGCGCCGATGCCGAACCACATGGGGTCGCCGGACGCCAGCACGACCACATTGCGCCCGCGCAACGAATCTAGCAAGTCGCGGCCGCTGGCGAACGGGCTTGGCCAGGCATGGGTCTCGGCGCTGGTCTGGACCAGGGCGAGGTGGCGCTCGCCGCCGATCACGATCTCAGCCGCGTCGAGCAGGGTGCGGGCGGCGGCGGACATGTCGCCATCGTCGCCGATGCCGATAACGGTGAGCCAGGGCTGCGGGGCGCTCACTCCAGCCCCCCCGCCAGCGCGTTGACCGCTGCCGCCGCCATGGCCGAGCCGCCGCGACGGCCCCGCAGCGTCACGAAGGGCAGGCCGGACTGCAGCAGCGCTTCCTTGCTTTCGGCGGCGCCGACGAAGCCCACCGGAAAGCCCAGGATCAGCGCCGGCTTTGGGGCGCCGGCCTCGATCAGTTCGAGGAGGTGGAACAGGGCGGTCGGCGCGTTGCCGATGGCGACCACCGCGCCGTCGAGCAGGGGGAGCCACAGATCCACCGCCTTGGCCGAGCGGGTGGTGCTCTCCGCCTTGGCAGCCGGCGGTACGGCGGGGTCGTTCAGTGTGCACACCACCTGATTGGCGGCGGGCAGTTTGCGACGAATGATGCCGTGGGCGACCATCTCGGCATCCACCAGGATCGGGGCGCCGGCCTTGAGCGCTTTGCTGCCGGCGGCTCCCGCCCCCTCGCTCCACGCCATGTCGGCGGCGATCTCGGTCATGCCGCAGGCATGGACGATGCGCACGATCAGATCCGTCAAATCGCCGGGCACGTCGTCCAGAGCGATCTCGCGGCGGATGGTGGCGAAGGATTCGGCGTAGATGGCCGCTGGGTCCTTGATCCAATCGTGGATGTCGATGCGGTCGGGTTGGGTCACGCCCAGTATCCAGCCTTCCTCGGTCTCGACCGCCTTGCGGTCCTCGGGGGTAAGCGCCGGGTCGCCGGCGAATTGGTCGGCCAGCTTGCCCTCGGCATCCAGCGCGGCAAAATGGCGGGCGAGGGCGAGAACCTGGGCGCGGTCCTTGACCTCGCCTTCGGCTACCGGGCACTTGACCAGGCTCGGGTAGATTTCGGCCATCACGATGCGCCGGTCCTCGGCGCGATCCAGCGGCTTCAGCCCGGTCTCGAACGGCCACACCCGCATCTGATCGGCCAGCCACGGATGGCGGCGCAGGGCCTCCATGCGCGGGATGCCGGTCAGGGTCTGACCGCCGACCGAGCCGGCATAGGCCAGCTGCCACACCGGTTTGGCGGTGGTCACCCGCATCTCGGCGCGGCGGCGTTCGGGCAGGGAGGCTGTGCCCTTGCGGGTGGCCGACAGCGTGTCGGTGGCCGAACTCGCCGGGCGGCCCCAGAACGGTTCCGGCCCGCCGGAGATGCGGCGGTTGAGCTCGGCGGCCACCGAGAAGCGGTTGTTGGCGTTGTCCTTGCCGTCGGTGATCATGCCGGCCAGCCGGTGCCAGACCTGGCGCCAGTTCTTGGCGCCGATGCGGGCGGCGAAGCCCTCGGGGAAACCAAGGTTGAAATCGACGCCCAGCAGCACGTGGAGCCCGCGCGAGGCCAGGTCCGACAGCATATCGGCCAGCTCGGCCTCGGCCAGTGCGCGGGTCGGCGGGTTGCTGACCCGGCGCTCGACCACAGTCTCGCCGTCACGCTCCAGGCAGGTCCACCAAACGCTGTCGGCGCCGGTTTTGGGGCGCGTCTCGGCGCTCCAATCCACCATCACATAGGCGTCGAAAAGCGCCTCCATGGCGGCTCACTCGTCGTCGTGATGATGGTGGTGGTGATGGCCGTGATGGTGACCATGGCCGTGGTGATGATGGTGGCCGTGATCGTGGTCATGGTGGTGATGGTCGTGGTCGGCGTCGGTGCCGATGCCGCGCACATGGTGGTGATGGCCGGCCTGCACGGCGCCGACGCTGGTCTCGTAGCCCACCACCTGCTCGCGGTACTTGCACAGTGTGCAGTTCATGTGGGTCTGGCCCTTCAGGATTTCGCGCACGCGCTCGACGAAGGAATCGATGACCAGCGGATGGTCGTTCAGATAGGGGGCGTTGATGAACTCGATATCCGGATTGGCCGCCGCCGCCTCGTCCGCCCATTCATAGATGCGCTTGACCAGGATGCCGGTGAACAGGAAATACGGGAACACGATGATACGCTTATAACCAAGCTTGGTGACCTTGGTCAGCGCTTCGTTCACCAGCGGATAGGCGACGCCCGAAAAGGCCACCTCGGTCCAGCCGAAGCCCATGCCCTCCCACAGCATGCGGGCGACCTTGG
>JAEZFE010000402.1 GCA_023437865.1 Pseudomonadota bacterium
AACCTGCTTTCCAATGCGGTGAAGTTCACTCCCGAGGGCGGCCGGATCGAAGTAACCGCACACATGGAGATCGACGCCCTGGCGGTAACGGTCAAGGACAGCGGCATTGGCATCCGGCGCGAGGACATTCCGGTGGCGCTAGAGGTGTTCGGGCAGATTGACAGCAGCCTCTCGCGCCGGTTCCCCGGCTCTGGCCTTGGCCTGCCCTTGTCGCGGCGGCTGATCGAAATGCACGGCGGCACGCTGTCGCTTGACAGCGAACCCGATCAAGGCACCACGGTTACGGTCCGCCTGCCCCTTGCCCTCCCCTCATCCGCGCATAGCGCGTAGGCGGACGAAGCGGGAAACATGGCCTTTCCTTCCCCTGCCAGACCCGTTATGGTTCGCTAAGGGGCAGCAACGTAGTCGCGTTGCTTTGGCATTATTTTCCAACCCCATGGGAAGTCATCGGCTTTCGCATGCGGACCTGGGGTTGGGCAAGCTGGTGCACTATCAAGCAATGAGTGACGACTTCGAACTGTTTGGAGACACACCGTCCACCTCGCCCGCTCCAGCGCAGGCCGGCGGTGACGGGTTGTTCTTCGACGATGACGAGCCGTCGGGCACCTCCGCCCCCGCCAATCAGGGCATGAGCATGAAGGAGCGCGTGGCCCAGTACGTGGAGCTGTTCGCGCTCGACGACGCCTCGCAGACCCTGATCCGCGACAATTCCACCCGCCTGGTCGATGCCACCGAAACGCTGGTCACCCGGGCCAACGAATGGGTCACCCGCTTTCCGCCCTTCGGCGAGAAGCTTTCGGGCGACGCAGCCTCCACGCTCAAGGGCGTTCTGGTCGAGCACTGGCGCCATCTCTACGCCTGCGAATTCACCGCGGACTACATCGCCACAGCTCAGCAATTGGGCTTCATGTTGGCCTATCTGGACCTGGGCGCCTCCTGGTACCAGGCCATGGCCTCGGCGGGCGCGGCGGGCGCGCTCGACATGCTCAAGGGCAACAAGCGCTATGAGGCGCTGGCCCAGGCCTTGGGCAAGGTGGCGCAGATGGACGTTTCGCTGGTCACCCACGATTATTTCGAGGCGGCCAAGCAGACCCGGGCCAAGATGGTCACCGATCTGGCCTCGGGGTTCGAGCGCTCGATCAAGGGCGTAGTTGACGAAGTCGGCGCCATGGCCGCCGTGCTGAAGGCCCATTCCGACGAGATGCTGTCGCGCCTGTCGCATATGGATTACGAGACGGTCAACATGGCCGCCGCCGCGGAAGAGGCTTCTTACTCGGTCGATAACATCGCCCAGAACACCTCCGACCTGGCCACCTCCATCGATCATATCCGCGACAACGTGGTGCGTACCGCCGACGCCGCCGCCCGCGCCGCCGATGCGGCCGAAGCCACCGACGCAGCCATGCGCGGCTTGCTCGACGTTGCCTCGCGCATCGGCAAGATCGGCCAGACCATCGACGGCATTGCCCGCCAGACCCGCATGCTGGCGCTGAATGCCACCATCGAAGCCGCGCGTGCCGGCGCCGCCGGTCGTGGTTTCGCTGTGGTGGCGCAGGAAATCAAGAAACTCTCCGAGCAGACCAGCCGTGCCACGCACGACATCGCCGCCTCGGTCGAGGAGGCGGTGTCAGCCACCAACACTGCGGTGGACACCATCCACCACACTGTCGCCGCCGTTTCCGGCATCAATCAGGTCGCCACCGAGGTGCGCTCGGCCGTCGAAGCCCAGACCACGTCCACCGGCACCATCGCCGCCCATGTGAGCGAGGCAGCGTCGGGCGCGAAGGCGGTCACCAGTTCGGTGAATTCGGCCATTGAAGCCCTGGGCGTCTCCTCCTCCGCCGCCGGCGAGCTCAACCGCTCGGCCGATGCCCTGGCCGCCAAGGCCGAACATATGCGCAGCGAAGTGGACAATTATCTCGCCCGCCTGCGCGAGATGAGCTGAGGACGGCAAGCCGCCCTGCCGGTAAGGACACGGGAAGGGACTAAGCCGTCCCGCGCCGCTGCAGCTTCTTGATAAAGACCCAGAAGGTGCCCAGGATCGGGCTGACCTTGAGGTGAATACGCACCTTGTAGGGCAGACGCGGCACGGCGCAGTCAAAGACGGCGTTGAGCTCGCCAGTTTCCATGCCCTTGTGGAATTCGCGCTCCACCATGGTGTTGCCCGCCCAGCGGGCGACTTCACCGAAGAAACTGCGGCCCAGCAGCGGCGGGCGTGGCCCACCGATGTCGTCCGGCTCAGTGTCGTTGTAGGCGGCGACCTTGCCGTCACGGTCCAATTCGGCCGCGCCATAGGGCAGACGCGCCACCTCTTCCAAGGTGATGCGCGACAGCGGATTATCCGGATCGTCTTCGGCGAACGCGAAGACGGTCATATTCCACGGTCCAGCCTGAGTGGCTATGGTCGGCATGAAAGTGTTAACTCTTCGCCTCTTACTACGGGCAGGAATTTGCCGTATTATCCCTCTCCGGTCCACAGGGAAAAGCGGTCCAGGGCATGGATCTCAAGGAAATTAACGGCAGGCTGGAAGTCGAATTGCCTGGTGCGGTTGATCTGACCGCCGCCTTGGAATTGCGCGACGTGCTCATCGAAGCGCTGGCACGTGAAACTGCTGCCGACATTGTACTTAAGGGCGACCCGGTCGAGCGCGTCTCCACCGCCGCGATCCAAGTTATCTTGGCCGCCGAGACCGCCGCACGCTTGGCGGCCCGCCGCCTCGAGATCGAAGGCGCATCCGACGCGTTGGCCGCCACCTTCAATCATCTCGGCCTTGCGGCCGATTTCCAAACTCTTACGAATTCCTGACAGGGGACAAGTCATGGGCAAGTGCGTTCTCGCCGTCGACGATTCCAAGACGATGCGCGACATGGTTTCCTTCACCCTGCGCGGCGCCGGCTACACGGTGCTGGAGGCTGAGCACGGCGTTGCCGCGCTCAAGGTCCTGCAAGGCCAGAAGGTCGACGTCATCATCACCGACGTCAACATGCCCGAGATGGACGGCATCACCCTGACCCGCAAGATCCGTACCCTTCCGACGCAGGTGGGCACCCCCATCCTCATCCTGACCACCGAGAGCGACCAGTCCAAGAAGGACGAGGGCCGTGCCGCCGGCGCCACCGGCTGGATCGTCAAGCCGTTCAGCCCCGACAAGCTGCTGCAGATCGTCGCCAAGGTCTGCCCGTAAGCGTGATGGGGATGGGAGGGACGGCATGAGCGAAGACCAGGGCTACGACCTGTCGCAGTTCAAGGCGACCTATTTCGAGGAATGCGCCGAGCTGCTGGCCAATGCCGAGGAGACCATTGCGCGCCTCCAGGAGGGCAGCGGCTCCGATGAGGACTTGAACGCCGTCTTCCGTTGCGTCCACTCCATCAAGGGCGGCGCCGGCGCCTTCGCGTTCGACGACCTTGTGCATTTCGCGCATGTGTTCGAGACCGCCATGGATGCCCTGCGTTCGGGCCGCGCCCAGATGTCGCCGCACGTGGCCGACCTGCTGGTGCGCGGCAACGACGTCCTGGGGGATTTCGTCCGGGCCGCGCAGGAAGGCGTGGCCCTGGCCGCCGATCACGGCTCCGACGTGCTGGCCCACCTGACCGCACTGACCAGCGGCGAGCCCCCCGCCCCGAAGGCCGTTGCGCCCGCCGCGGCCCCAAAGGCGCCCGAACCGGCGTTCAAGACCTGGCGTATCCGCTTCACTCCAGCCCCGGCCATGCTGCGCACCGGCAACGACCCGCTGCTGATGGTACGCGAGCTGGCCGCCATGGGTGACCTGGAAGTCGAGGTTGACCGCTCGCGCCTGCCCGCCCTGGCCGACATGGACGCCCAGGCCGCCTATCTGGCCTGGGTCTTCACCCTGATCACCGACAAGGACCCCCAGGTCATCCGCGACGTCTTCGAGTTTGTCGAGGGTGACACCGCCGAAGTGGCGATGGAGGAGATCACGGGCGCCGTCGAAGGCGACGGCTGGGGCCTGTTCGAGGTGCCCGTTGCGGCGCCCGCCGCTGCCGCCAAGCCGGACGCGGTGGAAGGCGACGGCTGGGGACTGTTC
>JAEZFE010000550.1 GCA_023437865.1 Pseudomonadota bacterium
GTTCCGCAACGATCCCGCCTTCGCCGATTACCCGCCGTTCCACGACATCATGGCGGTGGTTTCCGGCGATGCCGCCCGCGCCCTCAGCGACATCGCCCGCGACCGCTGGCGCCAAGCCTCGGGGCAAACCTTGCGGGCCGTACCAGCGGGGCAGGCCGCGGCCATCTGGCCGCCTTCGGTGCCGGTGCTGATGCGGCGGGTGGACGTCGCCATCGCGCGGACGGCGCCGCCATGGGATGGTGCCCCCCCGGTGCGCGAGGTCGAGCAGCTTTACATCGACATGATCGCCGCTGCCCGGCGCTTCGTGTACATCGAGAACCAGTATTTCGCCTCGCGCCGCATTGCCGAGGTGCTGGCCGACCGCTTGGCCAGCGACGACTGCCCCGAAATCGTGCTGATCAATCCCGGTGAGCCCGCCAGCCTGGTCGAGCGCTCGACCATGGGGGTGATGCGTTCGCGGTTGATGCGCCAACTGGCGGCGGCTGATTGCGATGGCCATCTGCGGCTGTACTACCCGTCGGTGGATGGCCGTGATGTCAAGGTCCACGCCAAGCTGATGATCGTTGACGACCGGCTGCTGCGGATCGGGTCGAGCAACCTCAATAACCGCTCCATGGGGCTCGACACCGAATGCGATGTGCTGGTCGAGGCGGAGGACGATCCCGCCATCGCCCGCGCCATCCGCGCGATCCGACATGATTTGATGGCCGAGCATCTGGGCGTTACGCCCGAGCAGGTTGCCCGCGTCGAGGCTGGGACCGGAAGCCTGCATGCCACCATCGATGCCCTGGCGGGTAACCCGCACACCCTGGTGCGGCTGGCCGCCGACGACCCGCCCGCCATCGTTCAGATGATGGCCGAGAGCCGGCTGCCCGACCCCGAGGAGGCGGTCGAGACCATGGTGCTGATCGACGAGGCCATGCCCGGCCCGGCCAAGCGCGGATTGCACATCCGGGTGTGGGCGCTGGCTCTGGTACTGGGCACGCTTACTCTTGCCGCCGCGCTGTGGCGGTGGGCGCCCTTCAGCGTTTGGGCGCTGGTGTGGCCGGGTGTGCAATGGCTGATGGCGCTGCGCGGCGAGCCGCAGATCGCCTTCGTCATTACCGCACTTTACCTGGTGGCGGGGCTGGTGCGGGTGCCGCTGGTGCTCAGTGTGCTCGCTGCCGCCGCCATCCTGGGGGCGGGATTGGGCTTCCTGCATTCGCTGATCGGCCTGCTGGGCAGTGCCGCGCTGTTGTGGGGGCTCGGCCGCGCGCTGGGGCGGGCCCGAGTGCGCCGGCTGGCGGGGTGGAAGATCAACCGCGTCCAGCGCGCGCTGACCCGCCACGGCATCCTGGCCATGCTGTGCCTGCGGCTGATGCCGGTAGCGGCGTTTTCCTCCATCAATCTGGTGGCGGGAGCCTCGGGCGTCCCGTTCCGTGATTTCTTGATCGGCACCGGTATCGGCATGGCGCCGGGCGTCCTCGCCATCAGCGTGCTGGGCGACCGCGTGCTGGCAGTGCTACGCAATCCCTCGGTGCTCAACATCGCCGTCCTGGTCTGCGCCACCGTGCTGGTCATCGCCTCCCAGTTCATGCTGGTCGAGCGCCTGGGCCGAGCGCGCGGTCCCGCCTCCGGACGGCCCCGGTGAGAAAGGCGACCTGACCCGTGCCCGAAGACCACGACACGCCGATCGAGTCCTTGGCGGTTTCGCTGGCCAGTTACAACATTCACCGCTGCTTCGGCACTGATGGCCGCTATACCCCCGAGCGCACCGCCGAGGTGATCGAGGCACTGGACGCCGACATCATCGGCCTGCAGGAGGTCGACATGCGCCTTCTGGTCGATGGCCGGGCGCAACTCGATTATCTGGCCGACAAGCTGCAGCTCAACGGCGTCCCCGGACCCAACATCAAGGGGCGGCGCGGCAAGTTCGGCAATGCCCTGCTGACCCGCTGGCCGGTGATCACGGTCAGCCGCGCCGATCTGACCGTGCGTCATTACGAGCCGCGGGGGATGATCGTGGCGCGGCTGGCGGTGCGCGGCCAGCCGTTGCGGGTGGCGGTGACCCATCTGGGGCTGAACGCCGCCGAGCGCCGCCTCCAGGTCCGTCACCTGCTGGCAGCGCTGGAAGAGGACGGCACCGACGACATTCCCACCATCATCATGGGCGATTTCAATGAATGGCGGCCCACGCGCGGCGCGCTGCGGACCATTGACCGCCGTTTCGGCCAGTCGCTGATGCCACGCACCTTTCCGTCGCGTCTGCCGCTTTTGCCGCTCGACCGCATCTGGGCGTGGCCGGCGGATGGGCTCAAGCGTCTGGCGGTTTACGCGACGCCACTGTCGCGCATTACCTCCGACCACTTGCCGCTTCGCGCGGAGGTATCCTGGGACGCTCATGAACTGCCCGGCGGCTGGCGTCGCACCACGACTATCACCAATGTGTAAGGCCGCCGCGCATAGGGAATCCTTGCCTTGCCGCCGGGATCGGCAGTGATTGAAATACCCGCGGGGTAAATTAAATACCCGAGTGTGGAACGATGCAGAGGTAGTTCCCGTTACCTCGATGGTGCGTAGGTAGGGCGGCCGCTCATGAAAATACTCAGATGGCGGTAGGGCGCTCGGGTAGGTATCCAAAAGATACATTAGTGTACGCTACGTTCCGCGCTATACCGATATTTGCGGCCAACGCCGTCTAAGAGGCACTTAACATGGTAGTACTGATCGCCGACGACCATGCCCTGTTCCGCTATGGGATTTCCCTGGCCTTGGAAAGTCTGTACGGAAAGGACGTGACCATCTTGCAGGCGAGCAATGCGGAAGAGACCCGGCGCATCGCGCACGAGACCCCCAGTCTCGACCTGATCCTGCTGGATCTGACGATGCCTGGATTGAACGGCATATCCGACCTGAAGAAGTTCATCGACACGTTGCCGCCGATCCCGGTGGTGATCGTGTCGGGCTCGCGCCAGCGTGCCACCATCCGCTCGGCCATCGAATGCGGCGCCCGCGGTTACGTGCTGAAATCGTCCAATGGCGAGATTCTGAAGCACGTTCTGCCGCTGGTCCTGTCGGGCGAGCTCTATGTTCCCGCGCAAGCGGTCGCCAATGAGGAAGCTGGCGAGCAATTCGAAGGCTCGCCATTGGACGAGGCTGGCGACTTCAATCCCGACTTCAAGTCGCTCACCCCGCGCGAGACGCAGGTGCTCAAGCTGCTGACGCTCGGCTATTCCAACAAGGAGATCGCCCGCTCCCTCGGCATGCTCGAGGGCACGGTGAAGGTCCACGTCAAATCCATCATGAAGAAGCTGGGGGTGAACAACCGCACCCAGGCGGCCATTGCCGCCAACCGCAGCTTCGCGCGCCAACCTACCCCCACTATGTAAGACACCGAGCCGTACTGGCTGGGAGGTGAAGGGTGCCCGCGCGCGGGCGCCCTTTTTCCTTTTTCGGCGCACTGGGTTTTGCGCTGCCGGCATGGTTGAATACTCCCTCCGAGCCGGATGGTTCGGCGTCGTCACGATGTCGGGAGGGGCCCCATGACCGAGAACAGCCTGCGCATCAAGCTGAACGGCCCGGTCGCCACGGTGACGCTGACCCGCGCCGCCGTGCACAACGCGCTGGACGAAACGCTGATCGGCAATCTGGCGCAAGCCTTCCAGAAATGTCGGTGGCCGACGCCGTGCGCGTGGTAGTGCTGGAGGCCGAAGGCAGGACTTTCTGCGCCGGTTCCGACGTGAATTGGATGAAACGCGCCGCCGCGCTGGGCCGCGAGGACAACCAGCGTGACGCCATGCAACTGGCCGTGATGATCGACTCCATCGACCGCTGCCCCAAGCCAGTCATCGCGGTGGTCCAGGGCGCGGATTTGGGCGGCGGCGTCGGGCTGGTGGCTGCTGCCGACATGGTTGTTGCCGCCGAGGATGCCAGCTTCGCCCTCACCGAAATCCGCCTGGGGCTGGAACCCAGTGTCATCGGCCCGGTCACCATCCGCGCCATGGGCGAACGCGCCTGCCGCCGCTACTTCCTGACCGGTGAACGCTTCGACGCGCGCGAGGCCTGTCGCCTCGGCCTGGTTAACACCGTGGTGCATCCCGAAAAGTTGGCCGAGGCCCGCGACCACTGGGTGGAGGCCTGCCTGAAGGGCGCTCCCGGCGCCATCGCCGCCGCCAAGGAGTTGATCCGGGTCGTTGCCGACACCGAGGCCGGTCCTGACCTGATGCGTCTTACCGCCCACCGCCTCGCCGAGCGCCGTGCCAGCGACGAGGGGAATGAGGGGGTGATGGCGTTCCTGGAGAAGCGCAAGCCAGGATGGACGCCCTGATCGTCCAGGGACATTCCTGACAGACAGTCGGGGCGCTAGCGTCACATCTCCGGACAGGCACGCGGAAGGGGGGGGCTGCCGCGAAGAGGGTGCCTTGCCCGCCTGAGGCGGTGCGCCTTCGGCTTTAATTCACTATTCCTTCCGGGCAGAAAACACCGAAGCGATACCCCCGGCGGGGGTCATGGAGAGCTCTTGGTTTCCTTCTCCCGGTTCCGCGGCGGTTTGCGCCGCCATCTCGTTCTTCTGGTTCTTGTTGCCCTGGTGCCCATGTTGCTGTGGGCCGGCGGGCTGACCTTGTGGTCGTCGTTGCAGGAGCGTCAGGCCATGGAGCGCGGCCTGTCCGAGACCGCGCGTGCCCTCACCATCGCGGTGGATCAGGAGTTGCGCCTGTCGATGGCCGCCCTCAACGCTGCGGCACTGACCCGTGTGCTGGTGAATGGCGATGTTTCCGCCTTCGACGAGGTGGCTCGCCGCCTTGCTGCGCAGCACCCGGAATGGAAGAACCTCGTCCTGGTAGATACGAGCGGCCAGCAATTGCTGAACACGCTGAGGCCATTCGGCTCGTCGCTGCCGTCGATGGCCGACCCCGGTTATGAGGAAGCGCTGAAGGCGGTAAACCATGTCCTGCGGACGGGTGAGCCCGCCGTGTCGAACCTGTTCTATGCGCGTGTCAGCGCTGATAACGTGGTTCTGGTCGTGGTGCCGGTGCGCAATTCGCTGGGCGTGACCTCTTATGCCCTCGCCGCCACCATGCGGCCAGAGCGGCTGGCTGCCCTGCTCTCCGCGCAGAGCATGCCGGCTGGCTATTTCGCCGCCATCGACGATGCCCAGGGCATGAACATTACACGCGTGCCGGGCCATGATGCCGCTTCGGGCAATCAGGTGCCGGACTGGATCAAGGAGGCGTTCACCGCACAGCAGCGGGGATTCGCCTCGGGGCATTCCATGGCGGGCGACAAGGTCAGCGTGTTTTTCAATCGCACCAGCGTGGCCGACTGGATCGTCGTGTTCGGAGTCGATCGCTCGCTGTTCTATGGGAACTTGCGCAATTCACTGGTGATCACCGTGGGGTTCGGCGCGGTGGTGCTGGCGGGATCCCTGTTCCTGGCCTTCGGCATGTCTCGCCGCATCCTCGGACCGGTGCAGGCGCTGACCGCCGCCGCCCGACCGTTTATCCATGAGCGCCAGGTCCATTCCTCCACCTTCGGCATCACCGAACTGGACGCCTTGCATCAGGCGCTCGACGTGCTGACCGGCGAACTCGCCAAGACGCAGCAGCGCTTCCTGACCTTCTTTTCCGCCGCGCCGGTGCCGCTATTCGTGCTGAACGAGGAGGGTCGGGTGATTGCCGTCAATCAGGCGTGGCTGAAAACCCTCGGCTACGAGGAGGCCGAGGTGCTGGGGCGCTTCCCGTGGGAATTCCATACCGAGCAGTCACGCGCCTATACCGAGGGCGTGGTTCGCCCCGAATTCCTGCGCACCGGCGACAAGGATCTGGTGACGGCGGAATATATCACCAAGTCTGGCGAAGTGCGCGACACCCTGGTCTCATTACGGGCCGACCGCGATGGTGACGGACGCATCGTGCGTACCATTGGCGCTTTCCAGGATGTGACCGAGCAGCGCCGGGCCGAGAAGGCGCTGGGCCGAGCGGTCGAGGAAGCCGAACGCGCCAACGATTCCAAGACCCGCTTCCTTGCCGCCGCCAGCCACGATCTGCGCCAACCGCTCCAGGCCCTGTCGCTGTATCTTGGCGTGCTCAAGGCGCGGTTGAACGGGCGCGAGGAACAGGTGATGGACGCGGTGGGCCAATGCGTCGAGGCTTTGACCGGCCTGCTCAACGACATGCTCGACGTGGCCCGCCTTGACGCCGGCGTCATCACTCCCAAGCTGTCCGAGGTGCCGGTCAGCCGGCTGATGGAGCGGGTGGCCGCCGCCTCGCGCATCCAGGCCGAAGCCAAGGGCCTGAGTCTCGATGTGATTCCCTCCGGCCATATCGTGCAGACCGATCCGGCGCTGATGGACCGCGTCTTGTCGAACCTGGTCGCCAATGCCGTGCGCTATACCGAGCGCGGCCGCATTCTGGTGGGATGCCGCAATGCCGGCGATGGTCAGGTCCGCATTGAGGTGTGGGACAGCGGCATCGGCATTCCTAACGACAAGCTGGGCGAGATTTTCGAGGAATTCCGCCAGTTGGGCAATCCCGAGCGCCGCCGCGACCGTGGCACCGGGCTGGGTCTTTCTATCGTGCAGCGCATCATCGGCTTGCTGGATCATGAATTGGCGGTCCGTTCGGTTCTGGGCCGGGGCTCGGTATTCTCCATCACTTTGCCCGGCGTCGCCGCGTGCAGCGTGGAAGCCGACCGGCCCGTCGAGCTGCCGAAGGAGCAGCGCCGCATCCTGGTGGTGGACGATGAAGTGCATGTGCGGTCGGCGCTGGAATTGGTCTTGGGCGAAATGGGCCACCGCGTCCAAGGCGCCGAGACGGTGGAGGGCGCCGTCCAGAGCACCCAGCGCGAACGTCCCGAACTGGTCATCGCCGATTTCCGCCTGGCCGGCGGCAAGACCGGCATCGACGTCATCCGGGCGGTGCGCTCGTTCTGCGGCGATCAGGTGCCGGCGGTGGTGCTGACCGGCGACACCGACCCGGCCACCATCCGCCGCATCGTCGGCGAGGGGCTGCATCTGTTGCACAAGCCCATCCAATTGGAGGCGCTGCACGCGTTCTTGAAGAAGGTGGCCTGACGCAGGCCGCCTGACGGTTGACCTGGGCATTCGGGCCTGTTTCCCTAAGGGCCTTCCGACACGCGGAGAACCCCATGCTCGCCGAATGCCTCGCTGGCACCCGCATCCTCGACCTGACCCAGTACATTCCCGGCCCCTTCGCCACCCAGTGGCTGTCCGATCTGGGCGCCGAGGTGGTGAAGGTCGAGCCGCCGGCCGGCGACCCGATGCGCAAGATGGGGCCGTTGGATCCCGACGGCACCACGCCCTTCTACAAGCTTGCCAACCGCAACAAGGTGGTGGTGACGCTGGACCTCAAGGCCGAGGCGGGCAAGGCGGCTTTCGCCAAGCTGGTGGCCAAGGCCGACGTGCTGCTGGAGGCCTATCGCCCCGGCGTCATGGACCGGCTGGGTTTTGGCCGTGACGAGCTGGCGCGCCTCAATCCCCGCCTGATCCATTGTTCGCTGTCGGGCTATGGGCAGACCGGCCCCATGGCGCCCGCCGCCGGCCACGATTTGACCTATGTGGCGCTGACCGGCGGCCTTCATGCCTCGGGCATCGCGGCGCGCCCGGTGATGACTTTTCCGCCGCTGGCCGACAATGCCGGTGCCATGATGACCATGACCGCCATTCTGGCGGCACTCCTGCGCCGCGCCTCTACCGGCAAGGGCGGCCATCTCGACGTCAGCCTGTCGGAAGCGGCGCTGGCCTGGATGCCCGGCATCCTCACCATCGCCAACCGCTGGGGCGAGGAGAAGCGCGAGACCAATCTGATCAACGGCGGCGCGGCGTTCTACCGCATCTACCGCACTCAGGATGCCCGCTTCGTGGCGTTGGCCGCGCTGGAGGAGAAGTTCTGGGAGAAATTCTGCACCACGGTGGGCCGACCCGAGCTGATCTGCCGCCAGATCGAACCGCTGCCGCAGAATGAGCTGATCGCAGAGTTGGAGGCCCTGTTCCTGACTAAGACGCGTGACGAATGGGTGGCGCTCCTCAAGCCCGCCGATTGCTGCTTCGAGCCGGTGCTGGAGCCTGGTGAGGTGGCGGCCCATCCGCAATGGAAGGAACGCGCTTTGATCCAGTCCAACGTGGACAAGGACCAGGTGGTCGAAGTGCTGCTGCCCATGCTGCTGGACGGCGCGCGGCCGTTGCACCGGCGTCCGTTCAAGACGGATTCGGCGGAAGGGGTGCTGGCGGGATGGCGCTGACCCTTCCCGTGCACGGCGGCAATCTGGCCGCCGCCGAGGCACGCTGGGGCCGGCCTGCGCTGGGCTGGCTGGATCTGTCCACCGGCATCAACCCCTGGCCCTATGCGGCGGATGCCTTGCCCGCCGATGCCTGGCACCGCCTGCCCGGCGCGGCGGAGGAAGAGGCGTTGCGCGCCGCCGCCCGCCGCCGTTTCCGCTGCGCCCACGTCTTGGC
>JAEZFE010000552.1 GCA_023437865.1 Pseudomonadota bacterium
CCGGCCTCGTGATAGGCGGTCAGGCGGCGGTCTTCCTCACCCATGAAGTTGGGGCGCTCGGTACCCATCAGGATGCGGTCCTTGGCGGCGTCGAAGTCGAACTGGGTGACCGACTCACGGCCGGCGCGGGCGGCGACGATGGCGGCCTCGTTGGCCAGATGCATCAGCTGGGCGCCGGAGAAGCCCGGCGTGCCGCGCGCCACCACCTTGAGGTCAGCCTTGGGATCGATGGCGATCTTGGCGACATGGACGCCCAGGATCTTCTCGCGACCCGCCAGATCCGGGGTCTGCAGCACCACGTGGCGGGAGAAGCGGCCCGGCCGCATCAGCGCTTCGTCGAGGATGTCGGGCCGGTTGGTGGCGGCGATGACCACGACGCCAGAATTGGGCTTGAAGCCGTCCATCTCGACCAGCAGCTGGTTCAGGGTCTGCTCACGTTCCTCGTGGGCGGCGCGGGCATTGGCGCCGGAACGCTGGCGGCCCACCGCGTCAATCTCGTCGATGAACAGGATGCAGGGGGCATGCTTCTTGGCTTGGGCGAACATCTTGCGGACGCGCCCGGCGCCAACGCCGACGAACATCTCGACGAAATCGGAGCCCGAGATGGAGAAGAACGGCACCCCGGCCTCGCCAGCCACCGCACGGGCCAGCAGGGTCTTGCCGGTGCCGGGCGGGCCGGACAGCAGCACGCCGGTGGGCACGCGGGCGCCCAGCTTGGCGAAGCGGCTCGGGTCCTTGAGGAACTCGACCACCTCCATCAGCTCCAGCTTCTCGTTGTCGCAGCCGGCCACGTCGGCGAAGTGCACGTCGATTTGCGAGCCGTCATGCAGCTTGGCCTTGTTACCGCGTCCGATCAGTTGGGACAGGTGCCCCTTCTTGATGACGAAGAACCAATAGGCGGCGGCGAGCAGGACAAAGATGGCGACATTGCCCAGCACCGCCAGAGCGATCTCGCCGGTCAAGTCCTCTCCTGGAACGGCGGCGGCGGGCATGAACGAGACATTAGCTTGGGCGCTGGCGGCATCCTCGGCCAGCTTGGCGGCAACCAGCGGCGGGATCTGCGCCTTGTGCAGCGCGCCAGCCTTGTCCTTGGCGATGCCCACACCCTGGCCGTAGAAGGTCAGTTCAACCACCTGGCCGTCGGCCAACAGGGATTTGAGCCCCGAATAGGACGTCTCGGCCACCGGTGAAGAACCCGGTCCGGCGGCGAGGCCGCGGTAGAGGGGGGTGCTCACGGCGCCGGCCAAAGCCAGCGCCAGAACCAGCAGGGCAGCGAAGAGGTATTTCTTTCTGCTCACGGTCGCCTTCCGTCCTATCCAGCAAGGGGTATGGCCGGAAGGTAACCAATTCTAAACCGGCGCTGGGACGCGCATAGGGGGTGGTAGGGGCTTTTGTTAACCGCCATATTCAGCCCCATGAAACAGCACGCCCCGGCCACCGCGCGTAACCGCGATCCCATCCTGGCGGTCTTGCAACGCTGGCTGCCGGCGCAGGGTGTGGTGCTGGAGATCGCCGCCGGCACCGGCGAGCACGCCGCCTATTTCGCCGGCCTATTTCCCGGCCTGTCATGGCAGCCCACCGATATGGGCGAGGCGGCGCTGGCCTCCATCGCCGCTTGGCGCCAGGAGGCCGGCCTCGCCAATCTGCTTGCGCCTCTCGCGCTGGACGTCTGCCAGCCCTGGCCGGTCGAGCATGCCGATGCCATCTTCTGCGCCAACATGATCCATATCGCGCCATGGCGCTGCGCCCAGGGTCTGATGGCCGGCGCCGGCACGGTGCTGCGCCCAGGCGGCGTACTGATCCTTTATGGCCCGTTCCGCGTCGGCGGAATGCACACGGCGCCCAGCAACGACGCCTTCGACGCCGATTTACGGGCACGCAACCCGGATTGGGGCGTGCGCGACCTTGAGGCGGTGGGCGCGCTGGCCCAGGCCGCCGGATTGGATCATCTCGACACCATCCCCATGCCGGCCAACAATCTGAGCGTGGTGTGGCGCCGCCGCGCCCCTTGACGTTTGAAACAGTAACGGTTACATTCACCGCCATGTCGAAGAACTGCCGTTTCGCCGTCGCCGTTCATGTGACCTCCGTTCTCGCCATGCAGGGCGGCGAGCCGGCCACATCGGAATGGATCGCCGGCAGCGTCAACACCAACCCGGTGGTGATCCGCCGCATCCTGTCGGCCCTGGCCAAGGCCGGGCTGGTGAGTTCGACGCGGGGCAGCGCCGGCGGTTCGGTGCTGGCCAAGAAGCCCGATGCTATCACCCTGCTGGACATCAGCCGGGCGGTGGAGGAGGACGAAGGCCCGGCTTTGCACAACCAGCCGCCCAACCCGGCCTGCCCGGTGGGGCGCGGCATCCAGCCGGTTCTGGTGCGCATCATCGACCGCGCCGAGGCCGCGCGCGAGGCGGTGCTGGCCACCACCCTGCTGTCCGAGGTGGTGGCAGCGGTGAAGTCTGAAGCAGGCTGATATTTTTTTGCCACGCTATGTAACCGTAACGGTTCCTATTACAAGGAGAATGACCATGGTTTCCGTCGCTGTCGTCTACCATTCGGGCTACGGCCACACCGCCGTCCTGGCCCAGTCCGTCGCCGCCGGCATCGAGCAGGCCGGCGCCCAGGCGCATCTGATCCCCGTCGAGGAATACGAGGCCAAGGCTGCCCTGGTGGATGCCGCCGACGCCGTGGTGTTCGGGTCGCCGACCTACATGGGCGGCGTCAGCGGCCAGTTCAAAACCTGGATGGATGCCACCAGCAAGATCTGGTACGGCCGCGGCTGGAAGGACAAGCTGGCCGCCGGCTTCACCGTGTCGGCCAGCCAGAGCGGCGACAAGCTGACCACCCTGATCCAGCTGTCGGTCTTCGCCGCCCAGCATGGCATGGTTTGGGTCGGCAACGATCTGCTGCCAGGCAACAACAGCTCCCAGGGCAGCGTCGAGGACCTCAACCGCCTGGGCAGCTTCCTCGGCGGCATGGCCCAGGCCAACGCCGACCAGGGCCCCGACCTGGCCCCCCCCGCCGCCGACCGCAAGACCGCCGAGCATCTGGGCACTCGCGTCGCCGAGGCCGCCGCCCGTTGGGGTCGCGGCAAGTAGGGCCTGCGTACACGCCCTCTTTCGCTCAGCGGAAGAGGGCGTCTCAAACGTAGGCAGCCCCTTCCCGCCCCTTCATCCGCCGCCAGGCGTATATGCCGAGCGGCACCGCCACGGCGGCGGTCCCTGCGGCAACCCACAGCGCCGTGCGGCGGTGATCGCCGCCGTTCTGCCAGCCACCATGGACTGATTGGTCGCCGGGTCCAAAAAGATTGCCCTGGCTGGCACCGCTGCGGCGGTGCTGAAAGTGCCGGCGTTCGGTGGTACGCGCCATCAAGCGCTCGGTGGCGCCGGGGGCGATGGCGTGGGCGGCCACCATCAGCTTGCTCATGCCCAAGAACGCTTCGCGCTGCGGACGGCGCGCCAGCGACACAATGACATCGGCGACCTCCTCGGGCGAATGGACCGGCGGTACCGGCTGCACCGCCCGGCCGGCGAAATTGGCCGCGTTCTGGAACAGCGGCGTATCGACACTGGGCGGCAGGACCGTGCAGACGTGGATGCCTGGTTGGTCCAAAACCTCCATGCGCAGCGCCTCTGAAAGTCCGCGCACCGCCCATTTGCTCGCCACATAGGCGGTGGCATAGGGCTGGCCCATCGTGCCGGCCATGGACGCGATATTGATGATGGTGCCGAACCCTTGGCGCCGGAATACCGGAAGCGCGGCACGGCAACCATGGACCGTCCCCATCAGGTTCACGTCGATGACCTGACGGAAATCGTCGATCGGCACCTCGTCGATCCGCCCCAGCATGTGTACGCCGGCATCATTCACCCACACGTCCAGCTGGCCGTAACGGGACTGGGCGGCCTCGGCCAGGCGCATCATGTCGTCGGCACTGGTGACGTCACAGGCGAAGGGAAAGGCTTGGCCTCCCGCATCGACGCATTCCCGCGCCGCGATCTCTAAGGCCGGCTCGCTGCGCGCCGCCAGCACCAACTTGCAGCCAGCCTGGGCAAAGGCCTGCGCCGCCGCGCGGCCAATGCCCGAGGACGCCCCGGTGATGACGATGACCTGATTGCCGATCCCGCGTGCCATGAAGCGCCTCCTCCCATGCTGTGCGCTATGCGAAGGGAACGGCGGCGGCCGCGGCGGGGTTCCGCGCAACCTATGCGCAACTTAATGTATTGGAACAAAACTGGATCACAGCAATCTTTCAGGGTATAGAATGCCTCAAAATGGCGAATATCCTGGAGCCAACCGTGAAAATTATTCCCGCCATAGTTGCTTTTACCTGCAGCCTCGGCAGTCCGGCGTGGGCAGATTTTTGCATGCTGACCCAAAACGGCCTGCGTCTGGGGCATGGGCAGGAGGATTATCTGCGGGCCAAGCGTGAGCGGTTTCGCGCCGTGTTCGACGGCTACGACGTGGTGGCACTGCAAGAGGTCATGGATGACGGCGAACCTGCCCTGCTGGCGCCGCGCGGCTATACCGCCACGACCAGCCCGGCCAAGGGCAAGAACACTTACCGCGAGCATTACGCCTGGCTTACCCGTGACTCCGTCATCCGGGTGCTGGAGAGCGCCGACTACCCCGACCAAGCCGGCATCTTTGCCCGCCCACCTTCTGGGATCGCCGTCGAGGACAAGGACAAGGGCCGGTTCTGGCTGGTGAACATTCACATCACTTTCGGCAAGCAGGGACTGGCGCCACGCCGCAAGGAGGTGGCGGAGATGGTGGAGGTGAAGGCGTGGTACAGCGCGCGTCCCCTGCCGGACGGATCGCGCATCGGGCGCGTGGTGGTCGCAGGCGACTGGAACCTGCCTACCACCGACGAGGCCTTCGCCGCCCTGTCCCAGTTCGGCCTGCGAGCGGAGCCCAATGTGAAAAGCACCCTGAATGTCCGCGGCGACTTCACCTCCGCCTACGATCATTTCTTATGGGATCGCACCTGGCTGCACGTGGATATCGCCGAGGAACCGCGCGACCTCGGCGGGCTGCCACCGGAAACATTTCGTGAATATTTGTCGGATCACGCTGGCTTGGCCGGCTATGTGCTGGCCGATCCGGAGGCGCGGCGGCCACGCGGTGTGCAGTGCCCCTTGGCACGTCCCGCGGTTTAAAGCGCCCACGCGGATCACCGCGCCCGGCAAGAACCCGCTCTAAGGTTCCTTGCCTGCCGTCATCGACAGTTTGGCGTAATCGTTGCGGCGATAATCCTCAAGCAAGTCCGCGATAGCGTCCGTGGGCGTGCCCAGGTGACGCAGCGATTGCGCGGCCAATTGCAAGCTGCCCTCCAAGGTCTCA
>JAEZFE010000554.1 GCA_023437865.1 Pseudomonadota bacterium
GCAGGAAATAACCGTCGCCCTCGACCTCGGTCAGTTGGCTCTCGGTGCCTTGGTCGGTACGGAAGGCCAGTTCGAGGAAAGCCTCGGTCTTGGGCATGTCGGCCATCGGCTTGCCGGCCGGGTTGCGGCCCTGGGCATCGATGGCGGGAACCTTGACAAGGCGCAGGTTGAAGCGGCTGGCGGTCTCTTCCAGGGTGGCGCCGCCGCCCAATGCGTCCTCCAGCTCGGTGGCAAGGGCGGACAGCTTCTCCTGGGCCTTTTCACGGCGCAGATCGGCCTCCAGCTGGCCCTTGACCTCGGCGAGCTGGCGGGTGTGGCCGGGCTGGATCTTGGAGACCTGGGCCACATGCCAGCCCAGCGGGGTCCGGACCGGTTCGCCGATGGCGCCCTGCTTAAGGCCGAACACGACGGTCGCCAAATCCTCAGGCAGGTCGCCCGCTTCGACGGCGCCCAGATCGACGATCTTGACGTTCAGCTCCTTGGCGATGGCGGCCAGATCCTTGCCCGACTTGACCAGGGCGGCGGCTTTGTCGGCGGCAGCCTGGTCGGCCAGCACCACCTGGGCCACTTGGCGGCGCTCGGGGGTTTCAAACTCGGCCTGACGGGCCTGATATACCTCGGTCACCATTTCGGGGGTGATCTCGATCTGGCCGGCCACGTCGGCGGGCTTGGCCTGCAGCACGGTCAGCGCGCGGAATTCGGGCGCCATGAAGCGCTGGGCGTGTTCCTTATAATAGGCTTCCAGCGTGGCGAAATCGGGGGCGGGCGGGGCCGGGATGGACTCGTCCCTGATAACGACGGCCTCGGCAACGCGCTTTTCTTCGCGCCAACGCATCAGCGGATCGGTCAGAAGCTTGGGCGCCGCAACGCCGCCCGACAGGGCCTCGGCCATCTGGGCGCGCACCATGTTGCTCTTTTCGACGCGCAGGAACTCGCCCTCGGACATGCCGGCGCGGGCCAGCGCCCGGCGCATCAGGTCGCGGTCGAACTGGCCCAGCTCGTTGCGGAAATTGGGGTCGGCGGCGATGCGCGAGACCACCTGCTCGTCGGTGGCCGACAGGCCCAGGCGACGTCCGGCCTCTTCGATCAAGGTGCGGGTGACCAGGGTCTCGATGGTGCGGTCCATCAGGCCCAGCTTGCGTGCATCCTCGGCGGTCAGCTTGCCGCCGAACATGGGCTGCAGGCGGTCCACCTCGCGCTTGAATTCCAGGTTCACCTCGGCGGCGGATTTCTGCACGCCGCCCACCTCGATGGCGGGTCCCCGGCCGAACAGGCCGCCGCGCATGCCCTCGACGCCGAAGGCGAGGAAGCTGAGAGCCACCAGCGCGAGGAGAAGCTTGGCGATCCAGGATTTCGACGCATTGCGGAAGGTGTTGAGCATGGTTCCCGGCTGATCATCGAGAGGGCACCCCGTACCCAAGGCCGGTCGGTGCGAAAGCGGGCATAATAAGAGGGGGGGCATGCCCCCGCAACCCACCTTTTTCTTGGGGACGAAAGGGCTGGGCGGTGCTATATGCGCGTTCAATCACATCGGTTAACGGGAGGGAACGACCCATGAGCAGACGTCCGCTGATCGCCGGCAATTGGAAGATGAATGGGCTGATGGCCGATGGCCTGGCGCTCGCCAAGGGCGTGGCCGAAAAGCTGAAGGCCGAGCCCGGTGTGGCCTGCGACCTGCTGGTCTGCCCGCCCTTCACCTTGATTGCGGCAGTGGCTGATGCGGTGGCTGGCTCTGGCGTCGCCGTTGGCGGTCAGGACTGCCACGCCAAGGTTTCGGGCGCCCATACCGGCGACACCTCGCCCGCCATGCTCAAGGATGCTGGCTGCTCCTACGTCATTCTTGGTCACAGCGAACGCCGCACCGATCACGGTGAGACCGATGCCGTGGTCAAGGCCAAGGCCGCCGCCGCCCACGCCGCCGGCCTGAAGGTTATTGTCTGTATCGGCGAGACCCTGGCTCAGCGCGACGCCGGCCAGACGCTCGAAGTGAACAAGACCCAGCTCAAGGGCTCGTGGCCCGAGGGTGGCAATGCCGATAACACCGTCATCGCCTACGAGCCGGTGTGGGCCATCGGCACCGGCCGCGTCGCCACTCCCGCCCAGGCGCAGGAGGTGCACGCCGCCATCCGTGCCGAGCTGGCGACCATTGTCGGCGCCGACGAAGCGGCCAAGGTGCGCATCCTTTACGGTGGCTCCATGAAGCCCGACAACGCCCGCGAACTGATCGCGCTGCCCGACGTGGATGGTGGACTGATCGGCGGCGCGGCGCTCAAGGCCGACGATTTCTGGGCCATCGCCAAGAGCTGCTGAGATTGCATGCGTCCCTCCTCCGGCCATGCCGGGGGAGGGCGATTTTGCACTAGCCTTCCGAGGCCGGGGGGGCTAAAAACCCTCCATCAATGACCGGGCGCCCGCACCGCCGCGATGCGGAGGGGGTACCGGTTTTAGCCATTTCTGTCGTTGGTGTGCTCATGGACATCTTTCCGATCATCCTCGTCATCCATCTGCTCATCGCCATCGGGCTTGTCGGCGTTATTCTGCTGCAG
>JAEZFE010000077.1 GCA_023437865.1 Pseudomonadota bacterium
AACCTTCCTTGTCTTTGCTGTCGGGGGCGCCCGGCCGCCACGCCATACCTCCGACGGGGGAGGTGTCACGGGCCGGGTTGTGGCACGATGCGCAAGTAAGGCTTGGGCGCCACCCAGCCTCCGGGGAATTTCTCGCGCGCCTGCTCGTCGCTGACCGAAGCGGCGATGATGACGTCGTCGCCCTGGTGCCAGTTCACCGGCGTCGCCACCGAATAGCGGGCGGTCAGTTGGCAGGCATCCAGCAAGCGCAGCACCTCGTCGAAATTACGCCCGGTGGTCATGGGATAGGTCAGCATGGCCTTGATCTTCTTGTCCGGGCCGATGATGAAGACCGAGCGGACCGTGCAATTGTCGGCGGGGGTGCGGCCTTCTGAGGTGTCGCCGGCGTCCTCGGGCAGCATGTCATAGGCCTTGGCGATCTTCAGGTCGGGGTCGCCGATCAGCGGATAATCAACCGCGAAACCCTGGGTCTCCTCAATGTCCCGGGCCCATCTCTGGTGGTTGCCCACCGGGTCTACCGACAGGCCGATGATCTTGGTGTTGCGCTTGTCGAACTCCGGCTTCAGCCGCGCCATGTAGCCCAATTCTGTCGTGCAGACGGGGGTTAAATCCTTGGGATGCGAGAACAGGATGCCCCAGCCGTCGCCAATCCATTGGTGGAAGTCGATGGGGCCTTGGGTGGTCTCGGCGGTGAAGTTGGGCGCTTCCGAATTGATTCTCAGCGACATGGCCGCTTCTCCAGGCGGAAGGGATTTGCCCAAAGCCTAGGACCCATGGGCAGTATCCTCCACGCCGCATCGGGGGATTGGCCGGAAGGGGTGGGTCAAGGCGCAACCATCACGGTGATCGTCGCGGCGTTGGAGGTCTTGCCCGCCGTGTCCTTGACCGCATAGAGGAAGGTGTTGGCGCCCGACAGCTCAGGCGGCGCCTTGTAGGAAATGAGGCCGGTGCGGCGATCGACGCTGACCGTGCCGCCCTTGGCCGGCTTGGTCACCATGATGGTGGCCGGATCCAGCTTGGCGCCGGCATTTGGGGTTTTGGCATGGGCCAATACGTTTAGTGCCGCCCCGGCCATGGCTTGCTGGCGGCTGATGGTGAATGTGTGGTCGTCGGCCTGGGGGGATTTCAGTTCGGCCAGCTTGGCTTTGTCAATCTGAGGACTGGGCGCGGCGGCCTTGGGCGGTGGGGGCGGAGCCGTCACGGTCAGGGTGGCGGAGGCCAGGCCGCTCGCCGTCTTCCCGTGCAGTGCGGCGTAGTGAAAGATATCGGTGCCGCTGAACCCTGGCTGCGGCGTGTAGCTGAACGTGCCGTCGCCGTTCAGTGCGAAGGCGGCGGCATGGGCAGGCGGGGTCACCAGCACCGCCTGCAATTCGCCCGAACCCTCCCGGGTTCCGTTGTCGTTGGCCAGCACCCCCTTGTCGGAGCCCACCTTCAGCGGCCCGGTGACCTGATAGCTGTCGGCCAGCGCCTGAGGTGACGCGCCATTCTCCACCGCCAGCCACGCGCCGGACTGCACCCCAAGGTCCATCAGCGCGAAGCGGCCCGGTTCGCTGGGCAGCAGCAGCACATCGCGGGTGCCGCCCGCCGGCAAGGGCGCCGTGCGCTCGGAGCTGGGGAACGGCAACGGATTGCCGTCAGCCGTCACCACGCTCAGCAGGTGACCCTCCACCACCGGAGCGTGGGCGCGCAGCCCCGCATTGTAAAAGCGCAGCAGCACCGGTTCACCCTGGCGCACCGGGATGTCCTTGTCGGTCAGCAGCGTGCCATCCAGGGGGATGGGCTCGGCGTAATGGAACGCCGCCTTGTAGTCCAGCGCGCTGGCCGGTGGCTGGCCCTTGCCTACCGCCTGGTGGAAACCGGGATCGATCTCGCCGAAGACGATGGCGATCTGCCGTCCCACGGGGACCGGCGTGGTGCCGCCTTCGGCCACCAGCGGGCCGTAAAGCCCCATCTGCACCTGAAACGCAGGGTCTGTGCCGCTTTCATAAAGGAAGGAGCCCGGCTTCACCCCGGTCCAGCGGTAGGTCTGCAAGCCCCCGCCGGCGGCCGCCTCCGCCGGCTTGCCCTGGTCGCGCCCATGCAGGATCAGCGATACCGGCTGGGGCAATTGGTTCAGAAGGTGGATGGTGATTTCGGTATCACCCGCCGGCACCTGGAGCGGCGGGCCGGGCACGGTGGCGGCCACACTGACGGCTTCGCCCGCCAAAGCGCGCCCGAATTGCTCGCGGCTGGCGCGGGCGAAGCCCCACATGGGGATCTCCGTGTCTTCGGCCATCAGGCTGGTGGGTTTGGCAATCAGCCAGAAATCGGCGGCTTGGCCGGGAAGCGGGGCGAGCATCAGGGCCGCGAGGGCAAGGCGAGGGGAGAGCATGGGCAGGGCCGCCAAGGGAAATGGGTGCCTATGAGGTGGCGAAGCACCGGTGCGCTGTCGCCGTCATAGGCGATCAGGGGCGGCGCATGGCCACCCGGACGCTGTCCTTCGGCTTGGGGGGACGCAACCAGGGCATGACCGCACGCGGGTCGACCGGCCGTTCGTCCAGGCGGGTTTCGAAATGCAGGTGCGGCGCGGTGGCCCTTCCGGTGGAGCCCACGCGGCCCAGGACCGAGCGGTTGCCGACCACTTGGCCGAGTTGCACGCCAATCTCGGACAGATGGCCGTAGCGGGTCCTCAATCCTCCGGGGTGCTCGATCTCCACCATGTTGCCATAGCCGCCCTTGGGGCCGGCAAAGCGCACGACGCCCCAGCCGGCGGGCCGCACTGCCGTGCCCTCGGGCGCCACCATGTCGATGCCCTGGTGAAAGTCCAGCGCGCCGGTGAACGGATGCAGCCGCAGGCCGTAGGGGCTCGACAGCACCGGGTTATTGTCGAGGACCGTCAGTTCGGGGCGGCGCGTCGGGGCGCGCGGGCGCAGCGCCATCTGTGCCGGGGCCGGCAGCAACTGAACAAGGGTGCGCGCGCCGTCATGCATCAGCAATCTGTTCTCCCCGTTCAAGTGCAGCACCACCCCCCACTTTTTTCCCGGCAGCGGCGCCAGCGCCAAATGGCTGGGCGGGATGCCCGACCGCTTCAACGCGGTGAAGCGCGCTTGGGCGGTGGCGCGGTTCAGCCCCGCCTCCGCAGCCCAGAGCAAGCGGGGCAGCAGCGCGGCCATGGTCAGGGCGGTGGTGGCGTAGGCCAGGGTTCTCCAACTCATGGCGGTGAGGTTGGTGCGCTGGCCCGGGCCTGGGCAATGGCGCGACGGAAGTGCTGGAGTTGAGACCTATGTTGCCCCGCCATACCGCGCGTTTCGCCGTCGCGCCTATGCGTTTCGGCACGGAACACCGGCCCGATGGCGGGTGTTTTGTCTCAACTCCCCGTCAGGAAGGACCGAAGTATCTGAATGGAGCATTTCATCAGCCGGCATGCCCTCGAGGTGGTGGACGCCATCGGCTATGATGAGGCGGTGGCCCGCGGTGAGGTGCGCCTTCTTATCGCCGATGAGGACGGCTATGACGCCGTGCTTACCGACCACGAGGTGGCCGAACTGACCGCCGGGCTGGACGCCGAGGACGAGCCGACGGCCATCTGGCAGCCCGATATGCGCCCCTGGGACCCGCCTGCCAGCTACCGTTCCCCGCCCAGGGAATGGCTGGAGTAATTTCCGCGCCTCTTCACTCCGTCTTCATCGGCGACGGGTCACACTGGCTCCGCCCCCGCAAGAGGATGAGAACATGGCATCGCATTCCCGACGGCTGTCCGCCAGGCTCCGCCATGGCCGATGAGCTGCGTTGCGACTACCAGGTGCCTGCTGAAATCTCTGACGAGGAGGCCTTCGCCTTCATGGTCAAGGCGTTCTCGACCGGCGTGATCGGCACCTTCGCGCGCCTTCCGGTGCTGCGGCTGTTCACCGGCAAGGCCGATCTGGTGTTCGTCGTGGGGCCGGGGGGCGAGACACCGGAGCAGGTGCTCCGTGGCGCCAGCACCATCCGTATTTCGAAGGCGGTGCAGTTGCAGCTGGTGGATCACTTCGCCCACTTGCTCGCGGCAAACTGAAAAAAAGCGCCGGCCCCGTCGAGCCGGCGCTTTCCTTGTCGGCCTTCAGGCCGCCTTGTCTGTTGCCCCCTGGCTTGCGATGACCTTGGGCTGCACTTTGTGCTGGATGTTGATGGTGCGCGGCTTCATCTGCTCGGGCACCTCGCGCTTGAGTTCGACGTGCAGCAAGCCGTTGACCAGGCCGGCACCTTCCACCCGGATGAAGTCGGCCAGTTCGAAGCGGCGCTCGAACGGGCGGCCGGCGATGCCGCGGTGCAGGTACTGAACCTGAGCGTCGTCGCGCCGCGTCTTGCCCGAAATGATCAGGGTGTGGCCGTGCACGGTCACGTCCAGCTCGTCCTCGGCGAAGCCGGCCACCGCCATGGTGATGCGGTAGTCATCGTCGCTCAGCTTCTCGATGTTGTAGGGCGGATAGGAGACGGCGTTGTCGTCGAGCCGCTGGGCGGCGTCGAGCATGCGCGACAGATGGTCGAAGCCGACCGACGAGCGGAACAGGGGGGCGAGATCAAAAGTACGCATTCCAGTCCTCCATACGAAGCAACCAGGTTGGGCTGGCGGCTCTGCGGACATTTCGGGGCTTCCGCAATGGACAGCGCCCGGCCCGTCAGGCCGCCGCGACGGCCCCTTATGGCGGCCGTGCGCTGATCGAGATAGTGGGGGGCAGACCCTCGTCAAGGGGGCGGGCCATGTTTTCCCTATTCGCCAGGGTGCGTTGAAATGCCCGGCGCGGGGAGCCACCTGCAAGCCAGAGAGGCCGACGAGGTTTTTTCTGATGCAGTCCACCGCCTATTTCCGTCGCACCTATGACGAGACCCTGGATTTGATGATCGAAGCCCGCAACTACATGGCCTATGTGGAACCGGGCCGGCGTGACAGGGCGGGGGGCATGGCGGCGTTGCGCATGTCGTGCGAGGCCATGCGGGTGACCTCGCGGCTGACCCAGGTCATGGCCTGGCTGATGATGCAGCGTGCCGTGCACGAGGGCGAGGTAGAGTTGGACGAGGCGCTGAGCGAGCCCAACCGGTTGTCGGGCGAAGACGTCTGCCTCGACGAGACGTTCACCCACGACGAAACCTTGCCGGGTGGCCTGCGCAGCCTGCTTCAGCGGTCGCTGAGCCTGTATCAGCGGGTGTCGCGGCTGGAGGCACAGATGCTCGACCGCTATCAGGTAGTGGAGCGGCGGCTGTTGAACTAGAGCCGCGTCGGCCAGGCCCGCACGTGCGACGGGCTAGGTGTTCCAAACCACTTCAAAGAGCGGGACCGGATCCTTGAAGCCTTTCAGGTATTTTTCGCCCATGGGCTTGAAGGTCGTGGCGCCCTTGTTGGCGGACAGGTCCTTGACCACACCGGTGCATAGCGTCTGATCGGCGTTGGTGGTGGCGCAGACGCGGGCGGCCAACTGCACGGTGGCGCCAAACAGATCGTCTTCTTCCTCGATGGGCTCGCCGGCATTCAGGCCGATGCGCAGGTGCAGGCCCAGGCTGGGCATGCGCTCGTTGATCTGCCTGACTTGGCGCTGAATGGTGACGGTGGCTTCGACCGCGGCGGCAGCCGACAAGAACGAGGCCATGATGCCGTCGCCGGTATGCTTGATCTCCTTGCCCTGGTACTGCGCCAGGGCACCGCGCACGATGGAATTGTGACGGCGCACTACCTCTTGCGCGGCGGCATCGCCGCGCGCCTGGGTCAGGTCGGTGGAGCCCACCATGTCGGTGAACATGACGGTGACGATCTGGGTTTTCTTGTCGCCCTTGCGGTTCCACTCGGTGAAGACATCGCGTAGGGATGAATGGGCACCTGCCTCGTCACCCAGCATGAAGTCGCCCATGGCATTGCGGCCAGCCTGGACCACACCCAGATAGCGCGGCTCCAACAAATACTCTTCGAGCTTTTCATAGAACTTGACGGCCAGATCGCCGCGCGTTCCCAGGGTTTCAAGCGCGACCGCCACCAGCTTCTGCTTGGCAGGTTCGCCCAGTTTCTTGAACTCGCACAGGGTTTCAACCGCGCCGGTCAGATAAAGGTGCAGGGCGAATTTGGTGAAGGCGTCCATGCTGGGCATGATGCCCTTGGCCGTGCTAACCGCACCGTTGAGGAAGCGGTTGACCGTGGGCGTCAGGGAATCGACCGTAGGGCCGCTTTCGGGCTTGTTTTCTTTCTTTTTTTCTTCAGGCTTTACTTTGTCCTTACGCTCTTCCTTGGCGGGCTCTTCTTTTTTTTCCTTTTCAAGGCGTGCAGTCTCAGCCTTCTCACGTTCCTTTAATTCCGTCTTCCGCATCTCCGCCATCATGTCCTCCGGGTCCGGGCGGATTTCGGGCAGGTTGTCGGCGTCCATGATGATCTCGGGCAGATCATCTTCCCCAGGATCGGGCGTCTCCGGCTGAACGCTGCCTTCCTCTTCAGCCAGCGCCTTGGCGGCGAGCTTGTCGAGCGACTTCTTGACCGCGCGGTCGCGTTCGGGATCAGCGCTCTGCAGCGCGCCGTTGGTGCCTGGATTCCAGCTGACGCCCGGTCCGCGCGAGGTGGCCGTCTTGCGCGGAATGAAGCGGATACCCAGCGGGATCGCCACCATCAGGAACACCATCACGAACACGCCGAACAAAAGCTGGCCGTAATTGTCCGGCGTGATGGTGATGACAAAGCCCATTCGCCACAGCAGCATGATGGCATCAGGGGTGACCTTGATGCTGAGCAGCGCGGCAGCCAGGGCCACGGCCGCGATGGCAAACAGGCGGGCGAAGAGCTGGCGTGCCTTGGCCGTCTCCTCGGCCGATCGCACCGGCTGGCGTGGAGAGTGACGCAGCGGAGCGGGGGCGGCGGGCTTACCGGTGGGCCTGACGGCAACTTTTGTTATGGTGGCGATGGGAGTGGATTTCTTGGCCGCACTCGGTGCAGCCGGGCGCTTTTCCGGCATTTTCATGCCGCTGACATAAACTTCCGCTTCCTCGAAGGCGTTGCCTTCGGTGTAGTAAGTCTCGCGCAGGACTTTGACGCGCACGTTCAGGGCGTGCTCTAGGTCCTTGGCTTCATTGACAGCGGTTTCGCGCTCAGTGCGCGGGAAGCGCGCGTGCAGCATCCACCCACGGCCTTCGAGGACATATACCTCGTAGTGGACGATGATCATGACGCTCGGCTACCCGACCTCCCCGGCCCTCCCAGGACCCTCGGCTCTGGACTACCCGCTTCCAGATTGGAAGTCTACGAAAAAGCAGCAAAAAGGCCGCCACAGGGG
>JAEZFE010000124.1 GCA_023437865.1 Pseudomonadota bacterium
CTTCGGCCACCCCGCCTTCGGCCAAGTCCGCGCGCACGGCCTGTTCGACCTTGGCGCGGGCCTCGCGGCTGCGGGTCTCCAGCCGCTCGCGGCGCCGCTCGAGCAATTGAGCCTCCTCGCCGCGCATGAGTTGGCGGATGGGGTCGTAGGTTGCGAAGAACAGTGCTTCAACCATGTGGTCACGGGTGTCGCGGAAGTGGTTGAGCCAGTCGGACAAGGAATCGGCCAGTTGCTTCTCGGCCCGCAGGAAAGGATTGTCGGGCCCGCTCTGCCGCCGCTGTGTCCGTGCGCTGGCCGCCAAATTGGCCACCATGGCCATCACCGGATTGATTTCGGACCACAGCCAGCGGTCCAGGCGGTCAGGGTTGGCGCGGCGGATCAGCTCGCCGCTCACCGGGCTGGAGAACAGTCTGACCCAGGGGGAAACGAACTGCTCGTACGCGGTCTTGTTGATCTCGCTGATCCGTGCAACCGGCAGAAAATCCAATTCTTCGCGGCGGCTGTCATCGAGGCTGCGGATATCGTCGAGATCGCGTCGGGCGAAGCCGACCTTCCAGCCGCCGTCGGTACCGCCTTTGTCGATGGTCATTTCATAAAGGCCGGGCGGCAGAGTCGAGATCACGTCGAGATTGTCGATCATCGCGCGGTGCTCGCGCCGGGCCACCCCGCCGGACACGAAAATGCCCAGGTGGCCGATTGACTCGTGCAGCATGTAGACAATCACCTGATCCGAGGCGCGGATGTCATCCACGCTGGCATAGGTGTCGAGGATCCAGTTGAGCGCCTGCTGCGGCGGGGTGATGTTGTCGCCCTTGGACGCGAACACGATGATCGGCGCCCGGATGTTGCGAAGATCGACCGCGCGGCCGGTCGAAGAGTGCAATCCGCCCGCTGTCAGCTTGTTGCCGACGAATAAATCCTCAGTAATAAAGCAGATTTCGTCCTTGGTGAGCAGGAAATGCCCGCCCCACCAGCGCTCGAAGGTCAAGTACCGTTCAGCCTCGTGATCCACATTGGCGAACAGGTTGTAGGGCTTCTTAACAAAAGTGTTAGCGGGGTCCAGGTATTCGAAATTGCTGACCAGGCTGGCGCCGTCGAACAGGCCGCCGCCCAGATCGGCGTATAAACCCGCCAGCCATGTGCCGCCCAGCAGCCCCCCGAGATAGCGCATGGGATTGTGCCCGACCTCGCCGGCCCAATAGGACAGTGGGGCGCCGTTCAGGATGACCACGCTCATCAGCTCGGGCGCCGCCGCGCTCAGCATGGCGACCGCCCAGCCGGCCTGACAATTGCCGATCACTACCGGCCGGTCCTCGGCCTCGGGGTGCAGTTCGGCCACCTTGGTCAGGAAGGCGGCCTCGGCGCGGGCCACATCCTCGATGGTCTGCCCCTCGACGGGGCGCGGGCGGAAGCTCACGAAGTAGCACGGATAACCGTTCTTGAGCGCCAGGCCGATTTGGCTGTCGGCTTTGAAACCGCCGATGCCGGGCCCGTGCCCGGCGCGTGGGTCCACCACCACGATGGGCCGCTTGGCGTTGTCGGTGGGATGATCGGGATCGGGGCGGATGCGCAGCAGCAGATAGTTGACCGGCCGCTCCAGACTCTGGCCGTCCATCACCGTGTCGTAGCTGAAGACAAGCACCGGCGGTTTGCCGTGCACGGTGTGCTCCACATAGGAATTGCCCCGGCGCCGGTAGACGTCCCAGGTGAGGATGGTCCGCTGGAACGTGTCGACCAGGTAGTCCTGCCAGGCGGAGGCCAGCCCGTTGGCAGACGTGTCCATAGTCCCCTCCTCACCCTATTGCGATGCAATACGACAGCAAGCGACAGGTGGGCGGAGGCGGGGTGCACGCCATCCCGCCATAGTGCATTACACGGGCGATTTCCGGGTATTTCGACCATATGCGTGGAGCGGTTATTCTGTATCGCTGGTTAATTAATGGTGGTGGAAATCATAGGTGATAGTTGTGTAATCCCGGTTGGGTGAGACCCGTTTCGGCCCGCGAGCCCGCATCCCACCTCGCAGAAGGCCGGGAACACCACTCCATAGGGGATTGCATGCAAACGATCCAGGGACGGCCGTTTGATCAAATTCCGCTGGGCGAAAGCGCCACCATGGCCCGCACCCTGACCATGGCGGACATCGAGCTGTTCGCCGTGATGTCGGGAGATATGAACCCATGGCATCTGGACGAGGCCGCGGCCAGACAATGTGGGCTCGGGGGCGTCGCGGGGCACAGCCAATGGGGCGCAGCCCTGCTGTCCACGCTGATCGGGACCCGGTTGCCGGGGCCGGGCAGCCGCTTTCTGGAGGAGGATTTGCGGTTCGGAAAGCCGGTCCACCCCGGCGAGACCGTGCGCGCGACGGTGTCGGTGCGCGAAAAGCGCGAGGCCGACCGCACATTGGCGCTGGATTGCCGCTGCGTCAACGACCGCGACGAGGTCGTCCTGGAGGGGACCGCCGTGGTGAGCGCGCCGGCTGAGGCGGTGTCGGTGGCGATGGCGGAGCTTCCCGACGTGTCGTTCCGGCGCCACCAGCGCTTTGACAATCTGATCGCGCGCACCCGCCCGTTCGAGCCGATCACCTGCGCCGTGGCGTGGCCGTGCGATGGCGAGGCGCTGCTTGGGCCGGTCATGGCGGGCCGCGAGGGGATCATCGAGCCGATCCTGGTGGGCGACGAGGCCGCCATCCGCTCCGCGGCGGAGAAGCTGGGGGAAACGCTGGAGGGCTGCCGCATCGTGCACTGCCCCGATCCGGCCACCGCCGCGGCGCATTGCGTGGAATTCGCCCGCCAGGGCCAGGCGGAAGCGCTGATGAAGGGCAGCCTCCACACGGACGAGTTGATGTCGGCGGTCGTGTCGAAGACTGGCGGCATCCGGACCCGGCGGCGCATCAGTCACGTCTTCGCCATGGATGTGCCGGCCTATGACCGCGCCCTGTTCATCACCGATGCGGCCATCAATATCGCCCCCAGCTTGGCGGATAAACGCGACATCATCCAGAACGCCGTGGACCTGATGCGGGCGCTCGGCCTTGCCCAGCCCCGGGTCGCCATTCTTTCGGCGGTCGAGCCGGTGAATGAGAAGCTGCCCTCCACCATCGAGGCCGC
>JAEZFE010000137.1 GCA_023437865.1 Pseudomonadota bacterium
GCCTTGACCACCGCATCCACGACCTTCTTGGCCACCGCTTCGATCTCCTCGTCGGTGAGGGTCTTGTCGGTGGGCTGAAGGGTGACGGACACGGCCACCGACTTCTTGCCTTCGCCCACATTCGGCCCCTCGTAGAGGTCGAACAGGGTGGCGTCGGTGATCAGCCCCTTGTCGGCGTTCTTGGCCGCGCGCAGCACGGTGTCGGCGGCGACCTTGGCATCCAGCACGAAGGCGAAGTCGCGCTCCAAAGGCTGGAACGGCGACAGTTTGACCAGCGGCTTGGCCTTGGTGGCCTTGGCCTTCTGCGGCGGCAGGGCTTCCAGGAACACCTCGAAGCCGACCACCGGGCCCTTGACGACGAGCTTGGCAAGGGTGCCGGGATGCAGCTCGCCGAAATAGCCGATGGCCTTGTTGCCCAGCTTGAGCGCGCCCGACCGGCCCGGGTGGTACCAGGAGGGAGCCTCGCCCACCACCTGGAACGAATCCGGGTTGGCACCGGCGGCGGCAAGCACCGCCAGGGCGTCGGCCTTGGCGTCGAACACGTCAACCGCGCGGGCCTTCTCGGACCAATGGCGGGGGACGGCGCGGCCTGCGCGGATGCCGCCAGCGACCTGACGCTGCTGGCCGGGCTCGGGGCCGTCGAATTGCGGGCCGATCTCGAACAGGCCGAGATCCTTGGTGCCGCGATCGGCATTGCGGCCCGCCGCCGCCACCAGATTGGGCAGAACCGAGGGACGCATGGCGTCGAGGTCGGACGAGATCGGGTTGGCGAGGTGCATCTCCGCCGCGCCGCCGCCGAACAGCTTGGCCTGGGCCGATGGCAGGAACGACCACGTCACCGTCTCGACCAGCCCGCGGGCGGCCAAGGCACGGCGCACCCACGAGGCGCGGCGCTGGCCCGGGGTCAGCAGCGGCTTGGGCATGCTGGGGCGAGGCAGCGGCACGGTCGGCAGCTGGTCGTAGCCGTTGATGCGGATGATCTCTTCGACCAGATCGTGCTCGGCGGTGATGTCGCCGCGCCACGACGGCGGCACAACCAACAAGCCATTATCGTGCTCGGACACCGTGCAGCCGAGGCCGCGCAGGATGTCTTCCTGCTTCGCCACCGACACCTCGACGCCGCCCAGCCCGGCCACGCGCTCGGGGCGCAGCACGATGGAGTTGCGCCATTCGGGCTCGTCGCCGGCGACGATCAGCTCGGACGCCTCGCCGCCGCAGATCTCCAGGATCAGGCGGGTGGCGAGTTCCGCCGAAGGCACCACGAAGGCCGGGTCCACGCCGCGCTCGAAGCGGAAGCGGGCATCCGACAGGATTTCCAGCTTGCGGCCGGTGGCGGCGGTGCGGATGGGGTCGAAATAGGCGGCTTCCAGGAACACGTTGGTGGTCGCCTCGGTGCAGCCGGAATGCTCGCCGCCCATGATGCCCGCCAGCGCCTCGGGGCCGGCATCGTCGGCGATCACCGTCATGTCCGGGCTCAGCGCGTATTCCTTGCCGTTGAGCGCCAGCAAGGTCTCGCCCTCGCGGGCCAGGCGGGCGGTGATGTTGCCCTTGACCTTATCGGCATCGAACACGTGCAGCGGGCGCGCGAGGTCGAAGGTGACGTAATTGGTGATGTCCACCAGCGCCGAAATGGGACGCAGGCCGATGGCGGTCAGGCGATCCTTGAGCCAGGCCGGGCTTTCGCCGTTCTTCACGCCCTTGATCATGCGGCCGGCAAAGAGCGGGCAGGCCGACGCGGTCTCGGGGGTGAAGTCGAGTTTCACGCCGATGGGGCTCTTGAAGCCGCCGGCCACCGCAGCGATCTCCAGCGGCTTGAGCGTGCCCAAACCGGAAGCGGCGAGGTCACGGGCGACGCCGCGCACGCCCAGGCAGTCGGCGCGGTTGGGGGTGATGCTGATTTCGATCATGGGATCGAAGCTCATCACGTCGATCAGGCGTGACCCCACCGCCAAGCCGGCATCCAGCTCGGCGATGCCGTCGCTTTCCTCGCCCAGCTTGAGCTCGCGCCACGAGCACATCATGCCCTGGCTTTCCACGTCGCGGACCTTGCCCTTCTTCAGGGCCTCGCCGGTGATGGGGATGTAGGTGCCGGGCTGGGCCAGGATGACCTTGATGCCGGCGCGAGCGTTGGGCGCGCCGCACACCACCTGGATCACCGAGGTGCCGGTGTTGACCTTGCACACGCGCAGGCGGTCGGCGTTGGGATGCTTCTCGGCCTCCAGGATCTCGGCGACGATAAAGCCGGCCAGATCCTTGGCCGGGTCCTCGATGCCTTCCACTTCGAGGCCCAGCATGGTCAGCCGGGCGTCAATCTCGGCGAGGCTGGCATCGGTCTCCAGATGCTGCTTCAGCCAGGACAGGGTGAATTTCATCGGGTCAGCCCTCCGGACAGGGTCGGCACGTCAAGCGGCACGAAGCCGTAATGCTTGAGCCAGCGCATATCGGAATCGAAGAAGGTGCGCAGATCGGGGATGCCGTATTTCAGCATGGCCATACGCTCGACGCCCATGCCGAAGGCGAAGCCCTGATACTCGTCGGGGTCCAGGCCGCAGGCGCGCAGCACGTTGGGATGGACCATGCCCGAGCCGCCGATCTCCAGCCAGCCCGACCCCTTGCCGATCTTGAGTTCGCCGCCATCGCGCGAGCAGCCGATATCGACCTCGGCCGAGGGCTCGGTGAACGGGAAGAAGCTGGGGCGGAAGCGCACCGGAACCTCATCCACCTCGAAGAAGGTGGTGACGAATTCCATCAGGCACCCCTTGAGGTGACCCATATGGGTAGCCTTGTCGATCACCAGGCCTTCGATCTGGTGGAACATGGGCGTGTGCGTCATGTCGGAGTCGCAGCGATAGGTGCGGCCCGGGGC
>JAEZFE010000169.1 GCA_023437865.1 Pseudomonadota bacterium
GTTCCAGCCACCCGGGGGGGTTATGGCGAGGTCTGACGTAAGCTTGACTGGGGTAGAGCGCACGTTCGGCGCCGACGAGATCATCGTCAGCAAGACCGACACCAAGGGGCGCATCATCTACGCCAACGAAGTATTCCTGAGGCTCGCCAGCTACAGCGAGCGCGAGATCATCGGCCAGCCGCACAGCATCATCCGCCACCCGGACATGCCCCGCTGCGTGTTCAAGCTGTTGTGGGACACCATCGCGGCCGGCAAGGAATGCTTCGCCTATGTGCTCAACCGCTCGAAGAACGGCGACCATTACTGGGTGCTGGCTCACGTCACGCCCACCTTCGACACCCAGGGTAATATCGTCAGTTACCATTCGAACCGCCGGGTGCCGCGCCGCGCCGCCATCGACAAGGCGCAGGGGCTGTACGAGGAGCTGCTGACCATCGAACGGCGGCACGACGATCGCAAGGCCGGCATGGAGGCCGCCTTCCAGGCCATGGTGGACAAGCTTCAGGCGCTGGGGGTGCCTTACGATGAATTCGTCTTCGCTCTCTAAGACGCTGTGGAGCATCGTCGCCGGCGGCCTGTTGGCGCTGGTGCTGCTGATCATCGAACTCATCGGCGGCAACGTGCTGGAAGCCGGCCTAGCCGGTGCCGTGGCGCTGTGCGCCGCCTCGGCCTTCGCCTTCGTGCTCAAGACCCGCACCATTATTCACCGCGCCCATGAGACTCTGACCAGCGCCGCCAGCGGACGGCTCGACGTCCGCATCGTCGGTATCGCCGAAGGTGGCGTGCTGGGGCAGCTCGACCGTGACATCAATCGCCTGCTCGATTTGACCGAGGCCTTCACCAAGGAGGCTGACGCCGCCATGGCGAAGACCGCCGAAGGCCGCTATTTCCGCCACATCCTGCTCGATGGCTTGGTCGGCGAGTTCTCCGACCATGCGCGCCTGATCAACAGCGCGCTGTCCAGCATGGAGAAGAAGAGCAAGGATTTCGTCACCGAGGCTACCGGCGTCGGCAACACCATCAAGCACATGAGCCAGGCGGTGGCCGCCACTGCCACCGAGTTGGAAGCGACCGCCCAGCAGATGAGCGAGATTGCCAGCCAGACCAGCAGCCAGTCGGCCACGGTGGCGCGCGCCGCCGAGGATGCCTCGGCCCATGTGGAGGGCGTCGCCTCCGCCGCCGAGCAGGTGGCCGGCGGTATCCGCGAGGTCGCCAGCAAGATCCAGCAATCCGCCGACATGGCGCAGGAGACCGTGCGGGTCGCCAACGACACCGATCAGGCGATCCAGGGCCTGCTCGACGCCGCCCAGCGCATTGGCGCGGTGGTCAACATGATCACCGAGATCGCCAGCCAGACCAACCTGCTGGCGCTGAACGCCACCATCGAGGCGGCGCGGGCGGGCGAGGCGGGCAAGGGCTTCGCCGTGGTCGCCAACGAGGTCAAGCATCTGGCCAACCAGACGTCGAAGGCCACCGACGACATTTCGGCCCAGATCGCCAGCATGCGCGAGGCAACCGGCCACGCCGTCGAGGCGGTGCGCAACATCGCCACCATGATTCGCGACATCAACGACAATTCCACCGGCATCGCCGCCGCCACCGAGCAGCAATCGGCGGCGGTGGCTGACATCTCGCGCTCGATCCGCGAAGTGGCCGCCGGCGTGCAGACGGTCGCGGCCACCATCAGCGAGGTCAGCGAGGTGGCCGGTACCGCCACCGACGCCGCCGAGCAGGTGCTGGTGGCCGCCGGCGACCTCGCCAACCGCACGGTCGGCATGAACGACGACATCGACGCCTTCGTCGGGCGTGTGTGCTCAGGCATCCGCAACCAGTAAGCCGTCGGCCATACGCACCCCCGCCCTCCGCCCAGGGCGTTTCCCCTTGCGGAGCGGTGGGGCGGTGCGGTAAAGCTAACCTCCCGACGGAGGTACTCATGTCTGGTCGCCTGACCATCGCCGCTGCGATTTGCACCCTGGGCTATGCCCGGGTGGGCGCCTCTGTCACCAAGACTACCAAAACCGGCACCACCACCACCGCGTAAGCGGGCCGGTTCGTCACGACTGCACGAAAAAGGCCCGCGGACGATCCCGCGGGCCTTTCGTGTACATGGGAAGGCGCTCGGGGCAGGACCAACGGCTCCAGCAAACGGAGAAGAGGGATCATGGGTTACAAGGTTGCTGTCATCGGTGCCACCGGCAATGTGGGCCGCGAGATTCTCAAGACCCTGGCCGACCGCAATTTCCCCGCCGACGAGGTGGTGGCGCTGGCCTCGGCCCGCTCGGTCGGCAAGGAAGTCTCGTTCGGTGACGACAAGATCCTGAAGGTCCAGGACCTCGAAAAGTTCGACTTCAAGGGCTGCGACATCGCCCTGTCCTCGCCCGGCGCCAAGGTCTCGGCCATCCATTCGCCGCGTGCCGCCGCCGCCGGCTGCGTGGTGGTCGACAACACCTCGCATTTCCGCATGGACCCCGATATCCCGCTGGTGGTCCCCGAGGTGAACCCCGAGGCCATTGCCGAGTACAAGAAGAAGGGCATCATCGCCAATCCGAACTGCTCGACCATCCAGATGGTGGTGGCGCTCAAGCCGCTGCATCAACTCGGCACCATCAAGCGCGTCGTCGTCTCCACCTACCAGTCCGTTTCGGGCGCCGGCAAGGAAGGCATGGACGAGCTGTTCGAGCAGACCCGCGGCATCTACGTCAACGACCAGCGCGAGCCGCAGAAGTTCACCAAGCCCATCGCCTTCAACCTGATCCCGCAGATCGACGTCTTCATGGATGACGGCTCGACCAAGGAAGAGTGGAAGATGGTGGTCGAGACCAAGAAGATCCTCGATCCCAAGATTAAGGTGAATGCCTCCTGCGTGCGCGTGCCGGTCTTCGTCGGCCACTCGGAATCCATCAATGTCGAGTTCGAGAATGCGGTGTCGGTGGAAGACGCCCGCGCTGCCCTGGCCTCGGCCCCCGGCGTGGTGGTGGTCGACCGCCGCGAGCCCGGCGGTTACGTCACCCCCATCGAGTGCGTGGGTGAAGACGCCACCTTTGTCAGCCGTATCCGCCAGGACCCCACCATCGACAACGGCTTGTCGTTCTGGTGCGTGTCGGACAACCTGCGCAAGGGCGCCGCGCTGAACGCCGTGCAGATCGCCGAAGTGCTGGTGCGCGACTACCTGAAGAAGTAGGCCGCTGGCGGCTTATTGAGAACGGCGGGCTCCTTGGGGCCCGCCGTTTTTATTTGGGGCGGAGAAAAGCCTCCCTCCCCCCGGGGGGAGGGGGGAGGGAGGGCGGTCCGCGCGGGTATGGGGGGAGCCCCGCGCGGCCTGCAAGGTGTTCGGCTGCTGCTGACCGGCACCATAGCGGTTGCTTGACCTATCGATCCAATGGCTTATTTGTGTCAGAGAAATCGACGGAGGCGATGCAGTGAAGATCCTGCCGACTTTGCGCCAATTGCGCTATCTGGTGGCTTTGGCCGAGCACAAGCATTTCGGCCGGGCGGCCGAGACCTGCCTGGCAACGCAATCCACCCTGTCGGCGGGCCTCCAGGAACTGGAAAACCTTCTGGGCGTTACCCTGGTCGAGCGCACCAAGCGCCGGGTAATGCTGACGCCGCTGGGTGAGGAGATCGTGGCGCGCGCCCGCGAGGTATTGCGCGGCGCCGAGGAGATCGCCGATCTCGCCGCCGCCTCTTCCGAACCGCTCAGCGGGCCGTTGCGCCTGGGCGTCATTCCCACCATCGGACCGTTCCTGCTGCCCAGGGTGTTGCCGCGCCTGCGCGAAGCCCATCCTGATCTGCGCCTTTATCTGCGCGAGGACCTGACGGCCCGTCTGCTCGACCGGTTGGGGTTCGGCGATCTCGACGTCGTGCTGATCGCGCTTCCCTATCCGGCGGGCGACATCAAGACGCTGGCGGTGGGTGAGGACCCCTTCGTCCTGGCCTGTCCGCCTGATCACCCGCTGGCCGCGAAGCCGGACATCACGTCGGACGATCTGCTGGGTGCCGATCTGCTGCTGCTGGAGGAGGGCCATTGCCTGCGCGAGCACGCTTTGGCCGCCTGCCGCCTGCCCGGCCCGGCCAAGGGTGAGGGGGTGCTTGGCACCAGCCTTGCGACGCTGGTTCAGATGGTCGCCAACGGCCTGGGGGTGACCTTGCTGCCCAAGATGGCGGTGGATTGCGGCGTCTTGGCCGGCACCACGCTGGTCACGCGTCCCATCGCGGATTCCGGAACCCGTACCATCGGCCTTGCGTGGCGCCCGAGTTCCCCAAGGAAGCGGGATTTCCAGGCACTGGCGGAGTTTCTGAAGGTC
>JAEZFE010000250.1 GCA_023437865.1 Pseudomonadota bacterium
GTGTAGATCACGCCCAGCTCGGGCTCGGCGACGATGCCGCGGATCCAGTCGATGGCGCGCTGGGCGGCATCAACGTCGGACGAGGCCACCTTGATGGTGCCGTCATCCTCGATGTCGATCTTGGCGCCGGTCTGCTCGCAGATCTCGCGGATGACCTTGCCGCCGGTGCCGATGACTTCGCGGATCTTTTCCTTCGGGATGTTGAAGGTGGTGATGCGCGGAGCGTTGCCCGAGACTTCGTCGCGAGCCGTGGACAGGCCCTTGTTCATCTCGCCCAGGATGTGGATGCGGCCGTCCTTGGCCTGACCCAGGGCGATCTTCATGATCTCCTCGGTGATCGAGGTGATCTTGATGTCCATCTGCAGGGCGGTGATGCCCTCTTCGGTGCCGGCCACCTTGAAGTCCATGTCGCCCAGGTGATCCTCGTCACCCAGAATATCGGACAGCACGGCGAAATCGGTGCCTTCCTTGATCAGGCCCATGGCGATACCGGCCACCGGGCGGCCCAGCGGAACGCCGGCATCCATCATGGCCAGCGACGAGCCGCAGACCGACGCCATCGACGACGAGCCGTTGGACTCGGTGATCTCGCTGACGACGCGGATGGTGTAGGGGAATGCGTCCTTGGCGGGCAGCATCGGGTGCACGGCGCGCCAGGCCAGCTTGCCGTGGCCGATCTCGCGGCGGCCCGGGCTGCCCATGCGGCCAGCTTCACCGACCGAGTAGGGCGGGAAGTTGTAGTGCAGCATGAAGTGCTCGCGGTACTCGCCCGCCAGCTGGTCGATGATCTGCTCGTCCTGGCCGGTGCCCAGAGTGGCGACCACCAGGGCCTGGGTCTCGCCACGGGTGAACAGGGCGGAACCGTGGGCGCGCGGCAGCACGCCGACATCAACCTCGATGGCGCGCACGGTCTTGGTGTCGCGGCCGTCGATGCGCTTGCCGGTCTTCAGGATGTTGCCGCGAACGACGTCGGATTCGAGGTCCTTCAGCACGCCCGGAGCCACGGCCAGCTCCGCCGCCGCGTCGCCGAGCGACTCGATGGCCTTCTTCTTGACGTCGCCGACGGCAGCGTAGCGGTCCTGCTTCTTGACGATCTTGTAGGCTTCGGCCAGCTGCGCGGCGAAACCGCCCGAGACCAACTTCTCGCGCACGGTGGCCACTTCGGCCGGCGGCGGGGTCAGGTCCCACGGCTCCTTGGCGCAAACTTCGGCCATCTCGATGATGGCGTTGATGACTGCCTGGAATTCCTTATGGCCGTACATGACGGCGCCCAGCATGACGTCCTCGGACAGCTCCTTGGCTTCCGATTCCACCATCAGCACGCCTTCCTGGGTGCCGGCGACCACCAGGTCGAGCGCGGACTTGGGCATGTCGGCAAGGGTGGGGTTCAGCACGTACTGGCCGTCGATGTAGCCGACGCGGGCGGCGGCGATCGGGCCCATGAAGGGCACGCCCGAAATGGTCAGGGCGGCGGAGGCGCCGACCATGGCAACGATATCGGGATCGTTCTCGAGGTCATGCGACAGAACGGTGCAGACCACCTGGGTCTCGTTCCGGAAGCCCTCGGCGAAAAGCGGGCGGATCGGGCGGTCGATCAGGCGGGAGACCAGGGTCTCCTTTTCGCTCGGACGGCCTTCGCGCTTGAAGAAGCCGCCGGGGATCTTGCCCGCGGCGAAAGCCTTCTCCTGGTAATTGACCGTCAGCGGAAAGAAATCCACGCCGGGCTTGACCGACTTCTGGCCGACCACGGTGCACAGGACGGTGGTGTCGCCATAGGTGGCAAGCACGGCGCCGTCGGCCTGGCGGGCGATCTTGCCGGTCTCCAGAACCAGCTTGCGGCCGCCCCACATGATTTCTTTGCGGGTCACGTTGAACATGGACATACGTTCATTCCTTATCCTTACGCATCGCCGCCGGATTGCTGCGATGCGGGCGTCTCAAATGCGGCTGCCCGCGCAGGGAACCTTCCCCGCGCGGGCCCTCGCGCCATGACCCGAAAGCCGGCGCGACTTTCCACATTTTTCCCTTTCGGGGCTCGACGTGACGCCCAGCCGCCGAACGGACTTTCTACTTACGCAGACCCAGGCGGGCAATCAACGCTTCGTAGCGGCCCTTGTTGGAGTCCTTGAGGTAGTCCAGCATGCGACGGCGCTGACCAACCATGATCAGCAGGCCACGACGCGAGTGGAAGTCCTTCTTGTGCTCCTTCAGGTGCTCGGTCAGGTTGCGGATGCGCTCCGACAGAATGGCGACCTGGACCTCGGGGGAACCGGTGTCGCCTTCGTGGGTGGCGTATTCCTTGACAACTTCAGCCTTGCGCTCGGGAGTGATCGACATCGTCTTCTCCTATGGAATGGGATTGAAGGTTCATCACGCGCACCGAGCGGATTTCGCCGCCGTCGATGCGCGCCAGCGCCACCAGCCGGTTGCCGTCCATGGCCCGCAAGATGGAGCCGGGTGCGGCAGCCGCCGGACGGCCATGCTCCAGCTGCGCAAGCAGCAGAACCTGGCCGTTATGGAGGCGCCGGGCCTCCGCCTCCGACAGGGCCAGCGCCGGGATGTCGTCCAGCGCGGTCTCGACCGGAAGCAGATGGGACCGAAGGGCGGGACCTTGCCCGACCTCACGGAACTTGTCCAGGGGAATCGAATTCCCTTCGTTGAAGGGACCACAGGCCACTCGCCTGAGAATCGCAATATGGCCGACGGTCCCCAACGCCAATGCCAAGTCGCGGGCGAGCGAGCGGATATAGGTTCCTTTGCCGCAGGCGACCTCGAAATCGGCGTGATCTGAGTCAGGCTGGCCGACCAGTTGGAAGCGGTCGATGCGGACGATACGGGGCTTGAGTTCCACCGTCTCGCCGGCCCGCGCCAAATCGTAGGCGCGCTCGCCGTCCACCTTGATGGCGGAATAGGCCGGCGGTACCTGCTCAATATCCCCCAGGAAGCCGGGCAGGGTGGCGAGGATTTGGTCGCGGGTCGGGCGCAGCGGCGACGTGGCGACCACATGGCCCTCCATGTCGTCGGTCGAGGTGGCCTCGCCCCAGCGCACCCGCCAGCGATAGGTCTTGGCGCCGTCCATCACATAAGACACGGTCTTGGTCGCTTCGCCCAAGGCGATCGGCAGGATTCCCGACGCCAGCGGATCCAGGGTGCCGCCATGGCCGACCTTGGCTGCGCCGGTAATGCGGCGGATTGCAGCCACCACCTGGGTCGAGCCAATGCCTAACGGCTTGTCGATGGCCAGCCAGCCGTCGATGGGAAGGCCTTTGCGTTTACGCGCCATTTGTTAGGAAATCCAAGCGGTGGTTTAACCACATAGACACAGAGGCACAGAGGAAAGCACCGCGAAAAGAACGACTAGTTCTCTGTGCCTTCCCTGTACCTCTATGTCTCAGTGGCGAACTAACCGGCGATTACTCGCCGTCGTCCTCGCCCTCGAGGGACTCGGGATCCCAGCGGCGGGCGAATTCGCCGTCGCCACCGAGGTCGCGGCGGACTTCAGGGCTGCGCAGGAGAGCGTCGATCTTGCTCGCCTCGTCGAAGCTGGTGTCGGGCTCGAACGACAGGTTCGGCACGGCGCGCAGTTCGACCATGCGGGCGATCTCGTGGCGCAGAAAGGGCCGCGCCCGTTTGAGGCCGGTGAGAATGGGGGTCACGTCGCCACCGCCGAGGGGAACCACGAACACGGTGGCGTTCTTGAGGTCGGGGCTGATGCGCACCTCGGTCACGGTGATGGCGCGGCCCTGAATGTCAGGGTCGCGGATATCACCGCGCTCGATGATGTTGGCAATGACGTGACGAAGCTCCTCGCCCACGCGCAACTGACGCTGGGACGGGGCTTTATGGCCCTTGGACATGGCTGGGACCTCCGGCGAGAGGAAGAAGGAGGGCCGGACCCCTTACAGGGTCGCGGCCACCTCTTCGATCTCGAAGCACTCGATCACGTCGCCGGCGCGGATGTCTTCGTAATTAGCGAACGACATACCGCACTCATAGCCCTCGCGCACTTCCTTGACGTCGTCCTTGAAGCGCTTGAGCTGGCTTAGCTCGCCCTGGTGGATGACCACGTTGTCGCGCAGCAGGCGGACGCCGGCACCGCGCTTGACCACGCCTTCGGTGATCATGCAGCCCGCCACCTTGCCGACCTTAGTGATGTTGAAGACTTCGCGGATGCTGGCGTAGCCCAGGAAATGTTCCTTGAGCGTCGGCGCCAGCATGCCCGACAGCATCTTCTTCATGTCGTCGGTGACATCGTAGATGATCGAGTAGTAGCGAATATCGACGCCGTCGCGGCGCGCCATGTCGCGGGCCTGCGGGTTGGCGCGGACGTTGAAGCCGATGATGATGCCGCCCGAGGCCTTGGCCAGGGTGATATCGGATTCATTGACCGCACCGACCGCGGAGTGCAGCACGCGGACCTTGACGTTCTCGTTGCCGATCTTCTCGACCGAACCAATGATGGCTTCGATGGAGCCCTGCACGTCGCCCTTGATGACGACCGGCAGTTCCTTGGCCTCACCGGCCTTGATGGCCGAGAACATCTCTTCCAGGGTGCCGCGCTGGGCCAGCTTGGCGCGAACCTCGCGGTCCTTGCGCTGGCGGTAGCCGGCGATCTCGCGGGCGCGGGCCTCGTCCTCGACGGTGATGAAATCATCGCCGGCCGCCGGCACGCCGTCCAGGCCCAGCACTTCCACCGGAGTGGACGGGCCAGCCTGCTCGACGCGGTTGCCCTTGTCGTCGTTGAGCGCGCGGACCTTGCCCCATTCGGCGCCGGCGACAAACACGTCGCCGACCTTCAGCGTACCGCGCTGGACCAGCACGGTCGCCACCGGGCCACGGCCCTTTTCCATCTTGGCCTCGACCACGGTGCCGTGGGCGGCGCGCTGCGGGTTGGCCTTGAGGTCAAGGATCTCGGCCTGCAGGAGGATGGTCTCCTCCAGCTTCTCGAGGTTGATGCGCTTCTTGGCCGAGACTTCGACGGTGAGCACGTCACCGCCCAGATCTTCGGTCACCAGCTCGTGCTGGAGCAGTTCCTGGCGCACGCGGTCCGGATTGGCCTCGGGCTTGTCGATCTTGTTGATGGCAACGATGATCGGCACGCCGGCCGCCTTGGCGTGACGGATGGCTTCCACCGTCTGCGGCATGATGCCGTCATCGGCGGCCACCACCAGCACCACGATGTCGGTCACCTTGGCGCCGCGGGCGCGCATGGCGGTGAAGGCTTCGTGGCCGGGGGTGTCGATGAAGGTGATCTTGCCGCCCGAGCGCATGGTCACCTGATAGGCGCCGATGTGCTGGGTGATGCCGCCGGCCTCGCCCGAGACCACGTCGGTCTCGCGCAGGGCGTCGAGCAACGAGGTCTTGCCGTGGTCGACGTGGCCCATGATGGTGACCACCGGCGGACGGGAAACCAGCTCCTCGTCGCTGTCGGTGCTGCCTTCCAGGCCAACCAGCACGTCGGCTTCCGACACGCGCTTGGAATTATGGCCGAACTCGGCCACCACCAACTCGGCAGTGTCGGCGTCGATGGATTGGTTGATGGTAGCCATCACGCCCATGCGCATCAGGCACTTGATCACGTCGCCACCACGCTCGGCCATGCGATTGGCCAGCTCCTGGACGGTGATCGATTCGGGGATAATGACGTCGCGGATGACCTTCTCCGCTCCCTTCTGGAGGTTCTTCAGACGCTCGCGCTCACGGGCACGCCTGACGGCGGCCAGCGACCGGCCGCGCTCGCCGCGGTCCTCTTCGCTCAGCGCGTCGGTAATGGTCAGCTTGCCGGTGCGGCGGCGGGGCTCGGTGCGCTTGACCGGCGCCGGCTTGTGAGCGGGGGCCTTCTTGCGGGCGATCTCCTCCTCGTCCTCCTCGGTCGGCGCGCGCGGCGCGGCGGGGGCCGAGGTGTTGGACGGAAGGGTGG
>JAEZFE010000454.1 GCA_023437865.1 Pseudomonadota bacterium
CCCCAGGCCAGCGCGCGGAACAGCCCCAGCGTGACGATGGCCGAGGCGACGAAGGCGCCGGCCAAGGCGGGGCGGTCGGCGGACAGCACCGCCAGCGCCATCAGCGCCAAGGCGGCTACTGCCAGCACCGCCAGGGTCGGGCGGTCGGGCCAGCGCGACAGCGGGCTGACCAATTGGCGGAACAGCGCGGTGGCCGGCACCATCTTGGCGCGGGCCAGCGGCCACAGGGTGAACACGCCCGCCGTCAGGATGCCGAACGCCGCCGCCACCGCCAGGGGGCCGGGATAGATGCCGATGCGGGCGGCCAGCGGCAGCTTGTCGCCGGCCAACTGGACCACCAGCCACGGCACCAGCGCGCCGCCTGCCAGCCCGACGGCGATACCCAGCGCCGCCAGCAGGGCCACCAGCGAGCCATAGGTGGCGAGGATCATCCGGCTGGATGCGCCCACCGATTTCAGCACCGCGATGGTGTGGACGCGGCCGTCGAGATAGGCCTTCACCGCATTGGCGACGCCGATGCCGCCCACCAGCAGGGCGGTCAGGCCGACCAGTGTGAGGAAGGCAGCCAGATTGTCGAGGAAGCGGCCCACGCCGGGGGCGGCGTCCGAGGTATCGCGCACTTGCCAGCCGGCCTCGGGGAAGCGGCTCCCCAGCAGCGCTTTGGCGGCCTCGGCGGTGACTCCCGCATTCAGCCCGATACGGTAGGTCCAGCGGATCAGGCTGCCAGGCTGGTTGAGCCCGGTCTCGTCCACTGCGGCTGCCGGCACCATCAGGCGGGGGCCGAAGGACAAGGCGGTGGCGATGCGATCGGGCTCCTTGGCGATGGTGGCACGGATTTGGAAGCGGGCGGCGCCCACCCCCACCTCGTCGCCCACCTTGAGCCCCAGGCTGGCCAGCAGATTGGGATCGGCCACCGCCCCCCAGCGCCCGTTGCGCTGCTCCAGCGCCTGGGCCGGAGACAGCGGCGGTTCCAGCTCCAGCGTGCCCGCCAGGGGGTAATTGCCGTCCACCCCCTTCAGCTCCACCAGCCGCCGTGCGGTGTTGCCGGCGCTGGACGCCATGGCGCGCATCTCGACGCCCTCGGACACCCGGCCCAGGCCATCCAGCACCGCGCGCTGTTCCGCATCGATGGGGCGATAGGATTGGCGCAGATCCAGGTCGCCGCCCAGCAGCTTGCGCGAATCTTCCTTGAGCGCCGTGTGGAAGGCGGCCTTCAGCGATCCCGACGCGGCGATGGCGGCCACGCCCAAGGCCAGGCAGGCCATCAGGATGCGGAAGCCCTTGAGGCCACCGCGCAGTTCACGCCGAGCGAAGCGCAGCGCGACGCTCATCGGGCCGCCCTCAGGTGCCGGGCGCTCGCCCCGCTCACGACACGAGCTCCAGCGCGGTGTCGGCGGCGATCTTGCCATCCTCCACCCGGACCGTGCGTCCGCACCGGGCGGCGAGCGCCGGGTCGTGGGTGACCAGGATCAGGGTGGTGCCCACCCGTTCATGCAATTGGAACAGCAGCTCGACAATGGTGCGGCCGGTGCCCTGGTCCAGATTGCCGGTGGGCTCATCGGCCAGCAGCAGGCGGGGGCGGGCGACGAACGCCCGCGCCAGCGCCACCCGCTGTTGCTCGCCGCCCGACAACTGGCCGGGATAATGGTCCAGCCGGTGGCCCAGGCCCACCCCCTTCAGCTCGGCCTCGGCGCGGGCGAAGGCGTCGCGCGCGCCGGCCAGTTCCAGCGGCACCGCCACGTTCTCCAGCGCGGTCATGGTGGGGACGAGGTGGAAGGCCTGGAATACGATGCCGACATCGGCACGGCGGAAGCGGGCCAGCCCGTCCTCGGTCAGCGCCGACAGATGGTGGCCGGCCACCCGCACCTGGCCGCCGGTGGCGCGCTCCAGCCCGGCCATGACCATCAGCAGGGTGGATTTGCCCGACCCCGACGGACCGACTATGCCCACGGTCTCGCCGGCCCCGACGCACAGATCGATGCCGCGCAAGACGTTGACCTCGCCTGCCAAGCTCGCCAAGTTGAGGGTAACGCCCCTTAGATCGATAAGGGGTTCGGCTGCGGGAGCGGACGGCGTCATGGGGATTTGGGCTCTCGTGTCCAGAGGAATGCGCGTGTTGGTCGGATATGGCGCGGCTCTCCTGCTTGTCAACGCGAGTTGTGGGAGTGCCATGGCCGAGACCCTGCGCATCCTCGCCCTGGGCGATTCGCTGACCGCCGGCTACGGCCTGCCCGCCGATGCAGCCTTTCCGGTGCAATTGGAAAAGGCGCTCAAGGCCCAGGGCTATGACGTCTCCGTCATCAATGCCGGGGTGTCGGGCGATACCACGGCCGGCGGCCGTGCCCGGCTGGACTGGGCTTTGGCCGACAAACCGAACTTCGCCATCGTGGAACTGGGTGCCAACGACGGCCTGCGCGGTATCGACCCCAAGGTGACCGAGGCCAATCTGGACGCCATCTTGGCCCGGTTCAAGGCCGAGGGGGTGAAGGTGATGCTGACCGGCATGTTTGCCCCGCCCATTTACGGCCCGGACTACGCCAAGCAATTCG
>JAEZFE010000546.1 GCA_023437865.1 Pseudomonadota bacterium
CGAATTCTGATCCGCCATGCCCCCTCCGGCGGATTGGCTGGCGGTGGGGGCATGTGCAAGATTTGAGATCGCTACAAATTCTGATAGAAGTGGTGGCGTCATAGGGGCTAGGGGGCACGGTGCAACAGCGCGAAGGTGACGTGGCCGAAACGGGCCAGCGCCGCGAGTTCGAACTCGGTGACGAGGAATTCCGTTTCCTCGCCTCCTTCATGTCGCGCGAGACCGGCATCGTGCTGTCCGACCACAAGCGTCAGATGGTGTGTGGCCGCTTGGTAAAACGCCTGCGCAACCTGCATTTGCGCTCCTTTGCCGAGTATTGCGAGCTGTTGCAGGGGCCCGGCGCGGCGGCCGAGGTCGAAAACCTGGTCAACGCCATCACCACCAACATCACCAATTTCTTCCGCGAGCCGCACCACTTCGATTTTCTGAAGAATTCGGTTCTGCTGCCGCGCGTCGCCGAACGCCCGCGCCGCCCGCGCATCCGCATCTGGTCGGCGGGCTGTTCCTCGGGCGAAGAGCCCTATTCCATCGCCATGACCCTGGCCGATGTGCTGAAACAGGGCGAAGGCTGGGACGCGCTGATCCTGGCGACCGATATCGACACCAACGTGCTGCGGCGCGGCGAGGCCGGGATCTACCCGGCCGAGGCGGTGCGCAACATCCCCGAGACTTATCGCAAGCGGTTCGTGCGCCGCCTTTCGGGCGAGCAAGACAAGGTTCAGATGGCTGAGGAGCTGCGCAACCTGATCCGGTTCCGCCGCCTGAACCTGCATGAATCCTGGCCCATGAAGGGCCAGTTCGACGTGATCTTCTGCCGCAACGTCGCCATCTATTTCGACAAGCCGACCCAGCGCAAGCTGTTCAATCGCTACGCCGACCACTTGCACATGGGCGGCTATCTCTATCTGGGCCATGCCGAGTCGCTGATCGGCGTCACCGACCGCTTCGAGGTCGCGGACAAGACCGTCTACAGGCGGATCAAATGAGCAGCGGCAACGGCATGTGGGGCTCGCAAGCCGATGAGGCCGAGCGGCGGCGCTGGTTCGACCCCACCTTCAAGATCATGGCGGTCAAGGTGTTGCCGGGCGAGCATTACGTCTCGACCGCCGGCCAGGAGATGATCGTGACCGTGCTGGGGTCCTGCGTGGCCGCCTGCGTGTGGGACACCCGCCTCAAGATCGGCGGCATGAACCATTTCATGCTGCCCGATTCGGGCTCTGACGTGCCGGTGGACAAGGCCATGCGCTTCGGCAATTTCGCCATGGAGCAATTGATCAACGATGTCCTGCGCCGGGGTGGCCGGCGCGACAGCCTGGAGATCAAGGTGTTCGGCGCCGGCAACGTGCTGCCCGGCGTTGCGGCCTCCACCACCTCGGTGGGCGACCGTAATGCCAGCTTCGTGCGGCAATACCTGCACGAGGAAGGCTTCCGCATCGCCGCCGAGGACTTGGGCGGTCCGCACCCGCGCCGCATCCACTTCTTCCCGCGCCTGGGCAAGGTGATCCGCCTGTTCCTCAAGAAGGACGTGGAACGCGCGGTGGTCAACCGCGAAATGTCTTACCGCTCCCGCCTGCAGACCACCGAGGTCGAGGGCGATGTCGAATTGTTCGATTAGCGAGGCCCGACCGTGCCCGGCCGCCCCATCCGTGTCCTCATCGTCGACGACTCGGCGCTCATGCGCCAGATGCTGTCGGCCATCCTGTCGTCAGACCCGGCCATCGAGGTCATCGGCACCGCCCCCGACCCGCTGGTGGCCCGCGAGAAGATCAAGGCGCTGAACCCCGACGTCATCACCCTGGACGTGGAAATGCCGCGCATGGACGGCTTGGCGTTCCTGGAAAAGCTGATGACCCTGCGCCCCATGCCGGTGGTCATGGTGTCGTCGCTGACCGAGCGCGGCGCCGAGGTCACCATGAAGGCCATGGAATTGGGCGCGGTGGATGTGTTCTGCAAGCCAGCCGACGCTTCAGCCCTGACCTCGTACAGCCGGGAGCTGACCGACAAGGTCAAGGCTGCCGCCAATGCCCGCGTCCGCGCGCTGGGCGACCGCCCCCGCCCCGCCGCCGCGCAGAAATTGTCGGTCACCACCCTGTACAAGTCCACCGACAGGCTGGTGGCGATCGGCTCCTCCACCGGCGGAGTCGAGGCCTTGCGCGACATCATCCTGGCGCTGCCCGCCGATGCGCCACCGATCGTGGTGACCCAACACATCCCCCCGAAATTCTCCGCCAGCTTCGCCGAGCGGCTGAACGGCATGGCGCAGGTGCGGGTCAAGGAAGCAGCGGACGGTGACCGCATCGTCGCCGGCCACGTGTTCATCGCCCCTGGTGACAAGCATGTCTCGGTGCGCCGTTCGGGTGCGGCACTGGTGACGCATGTCTATGACGGCCCGTTGGTCACCGGTCACAAGCCCAGCGTGGACGTACTGTTCCACTCGGTGGCCGAAGCGTGCGGTGGCAAGGCGGTGGGCGTGATCCTGACCGGAATGGGCCGCGACGGCGCCGATGGCCTGCTGGCCATGCGCAAGTCGGGCGCCGCGACCATCGGCGAGGATGAGGCATCCTGCGTGGTCTATGGCATGCCAAAAGCGGCGAAGGAATTGGGCGGCGTGGAGAAGGAACTTCCCCTCTCGCGTATTGCGGAGGAAATCCTTAGGCTGTGCCACGCCGATGCGACGAGGACCTGAGATGACCGATAACAATTGTTCCCAGTTGCTCGAATTGCTGGCGCGCTGGCAGGCTTTTTCCGAGCTTCAGCAACGTGCCTTCGAATTTCTCGCCTCCGAGGCGATTTCCACCGGCCAGGAATTCGAGCACTCGACCGACGGCGCCACCAGCGGGCTGACCCGCATCGGCCAGTTCATCGGCGAAAATGCCACCGGCGATCTGCAATCGGAGACCTTTTCGGTAGTGCAGAAGCTGCAGGCCGCCGACCGTTCGCGCCAGGGCCTGGAACAGGTCGCCTCGGTGTTGACCACCCTGCGTAACCAGCACGCCGAATTGGTCCAGGCCACCCAGGACATGGCCCACGTGCCGCCAAACGAGGTCATGCTCAACGCATGGATTGAAAGCCTGTCCGGCAATGTGTCGCTAGCCGATTGGCGCCGCCGCCTGATCGACGCCCTTCACGGGCGCGAGCCCACGCCGGCAGCGGTGACGGAAGACGACGACGAGTTGTTCTAGCGAAATTTCCTCTCCCGCCCCGGCGGGAGAGTATCTCAAATCCGCTCCAGCCGTTCCGTCACGCGCGGCAGCCACAGATTGGCGAGCAGGCTCATCACCTCAGTGCGGGCGGCCTTGTGGGATTTGGTCAGTTCCAAATCGATGCCCGACTGGCTGAGATCGAGCACAGTCAGGCCCCACAGGAACAGGTAACGGTAGATCACCCGCTCGCCGAAGCCCTCGGCCAGACGGAAGCCGAGGATGCGCTGCATCTTGGGCAGGATTTCGGCCATCTTTTGCTTGTTGCGGTCGGCCAAGGCCGAGAGGCGGGAACGGGTCACCAGCCAGTCGATCCCCGATTTGTGGGTGCGGCGGCGTTCCTGGCGCAGATCCCAGACCAGGCTGGAATAGACCCCGGCCCGGCTCAATTCCCAGGTCACCGGATCCAATTGGCCCAACAGATCCAGGTCGAGCAGGCTGTCATTGATAGGCGTGATCAGCGTGTCGGCATAGGTGTGGGCGTGGCGCGACAGCGGCACGTCGGAGCCAGGGCAATCAACGATGATGAAGTCACAGACGGTCGTCATCGACGCGATTTCGGCATCGAAGGCGGCGCGCTCTTCCGCGATGGCCTGGCTTTTCATGTCGGCCTGTGACGGCTTCAGCACGGCCAGCCGGGGCATGGGCAGCGGCACGCGAGTGCGCTCCACCCACGCCTTCCGGTTCGAACAATAGCGCCCGAGCGATTGCTGGCGGTGGTCCAGGTCGACGCAGCCTACCTTGAAGCCCATGCGCAGCAGCCCCACGGCCAAATGCATGGCAACGGTGGTCTTGCCCGAGCCGCCCTTCTCGTTGCCGATGACGATGATATGGGCGCCGTGCCCCGACACTGGTTCCACCCCGGCTATGATCCCGCTGGGCCGGCATGCTACACTATCTTTCGTCAGGCACCATTCCTCCTTCGCGCGAGCCCGCCCCGATGCCGCATTCTTCGGCCCCGATCCTCGACCCCAATCTGGCCGAAGGCCTGTTCCCGCCGAAGCTGACCGCGGTGATGGCGGATCTGTCATGCGTCATGTTCCGCCGCGAATTGCTGCCCACCGGCGAAATCCGTTATTCCTGGCTGTCGCCCAACGTGCGCGAGATTTTCGGCTTCGAACCGGGCGAGATGACGGTTACCAGCAAGGGTGCGCTGAACGCCATCCATTGGGCCGACCGCGACGCTCATGTGGCGGCGATCCTGCGCTCGGCCTTCAGCATGGGCCGCTGCCTGGAGGCGTTCCGCGCCGTCACCGCGGGCGGCGAAACCCGTTGGCTCCGCGGCTCCTCGGCTCCCGAACTGCTGGAAGACGGCCGTGTGGTGTGGGACGGCGCGTGGATCGACATCTCGCCATGGATGCGTGCCGAACACCAGTTCCAAACGGTCATGGATCACGCCGAGGACGTGATCCTGACGCTGGACGCCAAGACGGGCATTGATTGGGCCAATGCGGCAACCGAGCGCCTGTTCGGCTGGTCCCTGGATGAGTTGTTGGGATGCTGCCTGTCACATCTGATGGCCTATCCGTGCAAGACCGACGCGCCGGCCTTCCTGGCCGATTGCGGCATGGCGGAAATGCTCCAATGCTTCCCGCGCGGCACCCAGGAGGTATCGGCCCGGCGCAAGGACGGCACCCAATTCCCGTTCGAGATGACGGTGTCGGAAGTGCGCTCCGACGGCCGCCTGTCGTTGATCGTGATCGGCCGTGACATCACCCGGCGAAAAGCCACCGAGTTGATGCTGGAAGAAACCGAGCGGCGCCTGCGCTCCATCGCCGCGAACCTGCCCGGCGTGGTGTTCCAGCGCGTGCTCGATCCCAATGGCAAATACAGCTACCCCTACGTTTCGGACGGCATCGAGGAAATCCTGGGCTGCCAGGCCGCCGACATCGTGGCTGATTCGTCGATCCTGTTCGACGCCATGCTGGACAGCGACCGCGATCGTCTGCAGGCCGCATTGGAAGTCTCAGCCGAAACCCTCGAAGCCGTGGACGAGGACGTGCGCGTCAACGCGCCCGACGGGCGCGTGCGCTGGCTATCAGGTCAGTCGCGCCCCCGCCGGCGCGGCGACACCATCGTGTGGGACGGCCTGATCCTCGACGTTACCGAGGAGGTGGAAGAACGGCTGAAGGCCGAGCGCGCCGTACGCGAGAGCGAGGAGCGCTTCCGTCAGGCCTTCGCCGCGTCGCTGCAAGGCGTAGTGATCGCCACCCTGGACGGCCAGATCGGACAGTTCAACCCCGCTTTCCAGATCATGTGCGGGCGCACCGGCGAGGATCTGACCGGACGCAACATCCGCGAATTCCTCGACGCCGAGGAACTGCCCAACGCCAACCACCCGCCCCAGCCCGGCGTGTCGTTCGGCTTCGACTATCATCCCCACCTGCCCGATGGCCGCGTCCGCCACTGGCGGGTGACCGGCACCTCGTTCTCGGCCAACAGCACCGACGACGCCCCGTCGCTGTTGTTGGGCATCGAGGACGTGACCGAAGTGATGCGCGCCGCCGAGGAGCGCCGCCAGTTGGAAATGGCGCTGACCGAGGGCCAGAAGCTGGAAGCCCTGGGCCGGCTGGCCGGCGGCGTGGCGCACGAGCTGAACAACATGCTGGGCCCGATCCTGATGGCGGCGGAGATGGTCAACCGCACCGCCGCCTTGGACGACAAGAACGTCGAGCGCTGCGCCCGCATCATCGCCGCCGCCAAGCATGGCCGCGACATCGTGCGCAACGTGCTGGCCTATTGCCGCAAGGAACAGAAGGTGCTGACCGCCATCGACATCGTGCCGGTCTTTGCCCAATTCTCCGGCTTGGCCACATCGATCCTGCCCCCCACCGTCAAGGTGGAAACCCATATCGGCCCCCAGGCCGCCATGGTGATCGGCGATGGCGGCCAGATCACTCAGATCCTACTGAACCTGGTCAACAACGCCCGCGACGCCATGGACGGCGAAGGCAATCTGGCATTGTCGCTCGACGTGGTCGCGGGCGATGATTTGATGCCACAGCGCAACGCCCGCCGACCGGGCCGGGCGGAAGAAGGCACGCCCAGCCCGTTTGCCAAGCTGGACCATACCCTTACATTCGCCGAAATCCGCATCGCCGACACCGGCTGCGGCATGACGCCGGAGACGGCGGCCAAGATCTTCGACCCCTTCTTCACCACCAAGCCGGTGGGCCAGGGCACGGGCCTGGGCCTGTCGGTGGTCCAGGGCATCATCAAGGCTATGGGCGGCGCCATCGCGGTGGAATCCGCCCCCGGCCTGGGCACCGCCTTCCGTGTCGTTCTGCCGCTGGTGGATAAGCACGATGCCTGAACGCGTCTTGCCGTCCCCCCGGTTTAGGGCTATCACCATTACCGAACCGAAGCCGAGAAGGGCGTGGTCATGAGCCGCATTTTGATCGTCGAAGACACCCCGTTGATGCGCGAGTCCCTGGTGGACGTGCTGACCGCCAGCGGTCATGACGTTACCACAGCCGATAACGGTCTGGACGCGGTCGAGATGATCGCAAGCGGCGCTTCGTTCGATCTGATCGTCACCGACATCATCATGCCGGAAATGGACGGTATCCAGGCTATCCTGGAAATTCAGACCATGCAGCCCCACGCCCGCATCATCGCCATTTCCGGCGGCAGCGCGCGGATGGAGAAGGCCCAAGGGTTGGAGACAGCCCGCCGTCTGGGCGCCGTCGCCATCCTGGAAAAGCCGTTCGAAGTGGATACCTTGCTGGCGGCGGTCGACGCGGCGCTGGTCTAGGCCCCCTCTCCGCCTCTCGCTGAATTCAGCTAGAACGCCCGCTTCGCCTGGGCCTCGGCAGTCGCCTTGGCCTGGGCTTCGGCGGCGTCGATAGTGTCCTTGCAGTAGGCCCAGTACTCACGCGCCAGCAGCAGCGATTGCCGAAGGCCATTCTCATCGAGATGGGCGTCGTCGAACCGCTTCGCGTCCGCCGCCGAGGTGCCGCCGAACGCCTGCCACGGACGGCCGCCATCCTTCCTGGACGGAGCCGACAGGCGCACCGCCGTGATCTCCCCCTTGGGGGCCGGGGCCACTTCGGCGGGACGCAGGATCTCCGAGAACCCCAGATCCTCCCACCGGCACCAGCGGGCATAGATCCATTCGCACAGGGTGCGCGACCAGTCGATAAAGTCGTTGCGTTCGCCGGCGGAGGGGAACTCCACCACGTGCTTGGCGAAATTGTAGGTGATCTGCGCCCAGGCATGGCCGTCCGGGCTTTCCGAGCGGGCGGCATAGCGCTCCAGCACACGCTGCTTGGACAGGTGCATGTTGGCTTCCAGCACGCTTTTCAGCACGTTCCGGTCCAGGTCGGCGCCGGGCTGGCCATCGTCATAGCCGTGGGCAGCCATGGCACCGCCGGATTCACGGATGATGGCGACCAGCGCCTTGCCCAGGTGCAGCGAGAGGGCCTTCAGGAAATGGTCGATGCGGGCAAGCGGCTGCGGCTGCGCCAAGACCACATAGAGGTAAACGGGCGCCATGCTCGCCGGCTCGTCGCGCACCAAGGCGTCAACAACCAGTTCGGGGATTTCGTCCGACACCGCGTAAATGGAGCCGTCCGGGAAGCCCAGGTAGACACCCTGGATGCTGCCGATCCCACTATCCACGTAGGAAAACTCGACCAACCGATAGGGCGCGAGTTCGCGGAACACGGCACGGTTAGCCGGATTGGCGGGCTGGCGGGTTTCGCCTTCCGCCGCCTGCGCGGCCAGAAGGTCGAGGAACTCCTGCACTGCCGCGCCGGTATCGACGCGGATACGGATGACATCGTCGCTGGAAAGATCCACCGCCACCATCGGCAGGAAAGCCGACCCCCAAATTGTTCGCCCTTGAAGCGTGCAATCTAGCAGACAAAGCGCTGACCGGCACGGCCTTTCGGCAATGACCCTGCGATGCTTATTGACTCCCGCGCCCCTACGAGTAGCTTTTCCCCACCCGGTGGGATGAAGCTGGAAATTCAGGGTGGGCACATGGAGTATTTTCTCCAGCAATTGATCAACGGGATCACGCTTGGCGCGATCTATGGGTTGATCGCCATCGGCTACACGATGGTCTACGGCATCATCGGCATGATCAATTTCGCCCACGGCGAGATTTACATGCTGGGCGCGTTCATATCTTTGATTGCCTATCTGGCCGCCACCACGCTGGGAGGCGGCTCGGCCGCCATGGGCCTGCTGGTGGCGCTGGCGGCCACCATGGCGCTGACGGCCCTGTGGGGCTGGGCGACCGAACGGCTGGCCTACCGACCATTGCGCGGTGCGCCCAAGCTGGCGCCGCTGATTTCGGCCATCGGCATGTCCATCGTGCTCCAGAACTTTGCCCAAATCACGCAGGGCGCACGGGTCAAGCCGCTGCCGCCGGTGATCCGGGGCGGCATCACCCTGATCGAGGGGGAGCACTTCACCGTCCACCTGTCCATTCTGCAAATCGTCATCGTGCTGCTGACCGTGGTGCTGATGGCGGCGTTCACCTGGATTATCACCAAGACGCCACTGGGCCGCGCCCAGCGCGCCACCGAGCAGGACATGAAGATGGCGGCGCTGCTGGGTGTCGATGTGGACCGCATCATCTCGGCCACCTTCGTCATGGGCGCGACACTGGCGGCGGTGGCGGGCTTCATGGTGACGCTCTATTATGGCGTGATCGACTTCTACATCGGCTTCCTCGCGGGCGTGAAAGCGTTCACCGCGGCGGTGCTCGGCGGTATCGGCTCGCTGCCCGGCGCCATGCTCGGCGGCATCCTGATCGGGCTGATCGAGACGTTCTGGTC